>CANNKG010000099.1 GCA_947505105.1 Methylococcaceae bacterium
ACCAAAAAGGCGTGAAGATGAGTAAAATGGCATTTAAAGCTATTAGCCATAGGATAGAAAGAGACGCATCCCTACCGAAATACTACATGACTATCCAGCCTCAAATTTAAACAGAATTAATGGAGGTTATTTTTTGCGAGTTACCTAACACTGAAACTGTGACTTATTCACCATTTTAAATGCAGAATGAATACCTTATGATTGTGGCGGAACAACATAGGCTATTCCATTCGTGGTGAGTTTGTCGAACCATGAGCTGATTCAATAAACAGCACCCCAGACAGGAACATTATTTCCAGAATTTTTTTAAATTTACACCTATACTTAACTGCAGATATTGAAGAAATATCATTCCAAAATACTAACCAGTTTGATTACAATTCCTTAAGGTAATCAACAGCAAAACTACCCATAGTTTATAGACAGGCACAGTATGAGTTTCCGATGGAATGAGTTAGTGAAAATGATGCTGCTGACCATAGCGTACGCAACCCTTGCTAAGCTAACCTTGGTCAACTTGTCTCTGTTTAACGGTAACGTCAGCGTCGCCTGGCTTCCTAGTGGATTAGCTTTGGCGATACTTCTGATCAATGGCAAAATGCATTGGCCTGGAGTGTTTTTAGGCGCACTGATTGGCAATATCATGGCCGGAAATCCGCAAGATGTATCAAGTTTAATTGCACTTGGGAACACTTTGGAAGCGTTAGTAGCGTGTACTTTACTAACGAACCTCTGCCAGTTTAGTAAGGACTTTATCTCATCTAAAGATTATCCGGTACTAATTTTTGTGGGCGCCGTCTCCAGCATTGTGAGTGCTGGCACTGGGGTATTAACACTTTGGATTTATCAGATCATTCCTCAATCCGCTATCTATTTAGCACTATTTAACTGGTGGCAAGGCGATACCTTGGGGATTATTTTAATAACGCCACTGATTATGATCTGGCGTCATTGGCCTTACTCGATATTTACACTACCTCGACTTGTTGAGTTTAGTCTCGGCCTAGGACTAATGTGTCTGGTTGCTAATATTGTTTTTTTAGATCGATGGCACGATCAGCTGTTTTTTTTAACTCGCGGCTACTGGATGTTTATATTTGTTTCCTGGGCAGCAATGCGCTTTGGTCGGCATGGCGTGAGTTTAGTCGTTGTTCTGACCGCTACTTTCGCCTTGTATGGGATTGCTCATGGCACCGGGTATTTCGCTCATGACTTCCAAGATACTCACTTACTTAATTTCTGGATTTATATCACAACGTTGACAATGATAGGGTTCGCCTTGGCATTTTCCATCGAAGAACGACAAAAGACCTTCAATGAAATTGAGCGATCCAAACAACTCATCGCTCAGGCTGAAGAACATTCACACTTACTCTTACAAGCCGCCGGCGAAGGCATTTATGGTCTGGATCTACAGGGCTTGGCCACCTTTGCCAATCCGGCATGCTGCCGGATGCTGGGATACAGTGTCGATGAATTGATTGGGCAACCCATGCATTCCCTAATTCACCACAGTTATCCTGATGGTAAGCCCTATCCGCGAGAAAATTGTCCCATGTACGCCGCATTTACCGATGGTGACATTCATAGGATCACTGATGAAGTGCTCTGGCGAAAAGATGGTAGCAGCATTCCTGTAGAATATACGAGCACCCCTATCTGGAATAAGGCTAAGCTGTGTGGCGCCGTCATCATATTTAATGACATCAGTCAACGTAAGTTAGCCGAAGATCAACTTCGAGAAAGCGAAGCTTTCCAATTTAACATTATCAATTCAGTTTCTGACGAAATTGCGGTAATTGATCATCAGGGCATCATCAAGCGGGTTAATGAGGCTTGGAATCAATTTTCCAGCAAATATGGTCAAAAGGTAGATCAATTAAATACCAATTCGATGATTGGCACCAATTATTTGGAAATATGTAAAAACAGTACCGGTGAAGGCTCAGAAGGCAGTGTGGAAGCCTATTATGGAATCAAATCGGTTCTTGAAGGACAACTTCCTTTCTTTAATCTTGAATACCCCTGCCATTACTTACATAAGCATTACTGGTTCCAAATGAAAGTAACACCTTTATTTTTGCAAGGCGCTCGTGGTGCAGTGATCGCACATAGCGACGTGAGCGATCAAAAAGAACTTGAAACGCTTTTAAAACATAATGAAACCCGTTTTCGTAATCTGGCTGATTCCGCACCGGTATTAATTTGGACTGCGGATACCAGTAAAGGTTGTACTTGGTTTAACAAAACTTGGTTGGACTTTACCGGTCGCCCCCTCGCAAAGGAATTAGGCAATGGCTGGGCTGAAGGTGTCCATGCTGATGATTTTGATCGTTGTATTCAAATTTACCTTGCTCATTTTGATACCCGACAGCCCTTTCAAATGGAATACCGCTTACGTAGATTCGATGGTGAATATCATTGGTTTATTGATGTCGGTAAACCGCACTTTAGCGAATTAGGAGAATTCGCGGGTTACATAGGCATGTTGACGGATATTAATGATCGTAAAAATATGGAAGAGGCCATCCGTTTCAGACAGTTCAGTTTAGATCATGCTGATGAAGAAGTATTTTGGATTGACAAAAATGCTCGCATTCTGGATGCCAACCAAACAGCCTGCCAAAAACTCGGGTATTCACAAACAGAAATTTGCAAACTGACAGTTGCAGATATCGATCCTCATTTTCCGATTGAAACTTGGTCTACCCATTGGTCCGAATTGAAAGAAATGAGTGTACTGCGTTTTGAGTCATTTCACAAAACCCGTGATGGCGAAATCTTCCCGATTGAAATCATTGCCAACTATTTCGAGTATGAAGGAATCGAATATAACTGCGCACTCGCTCGTGATATTACTCAACGTAAAATCTTTGAAAAGACCCTTAAAGAAAAGACTAATTATTTAAATACCATTCTCAATAGCGAGCCGGAATGTGTCAAGGTGGTTGCGCATGACGGTAGCTTGTTGGAAATGAATCAAGCCGGTTTAAAATTGTTGGAAGTCGATAGTATTGAGGAAGTTCAGCAATATGGTTTGGTTAATTTTATCGTTCCGGAGTTTAGGCCATTATTTCAAAAATTACATCACGAAGTGTTTCAGGGAAAAAGCGCCACCGTGGAATTTCGGATTGAAGGGAAACGTGGTGGACGTTACTGGCTGGATACCCATGCTGCGCCATTATTCGATGATCAGGGTAAGGTAAAAGCACTGGTCGGGGTGACCCGAGATATTACCGAACGGATTAGGCTCGTTGAAGAACTAGAACATCAAGCTAAAATCGATTTTTTGACTGGCTTAGTCAATCGACGGTGTTTCCTTGAATTGTCGGAACAAGAACTCGTGCGTGCTCGTCGTTATGATAGCCCAATGTCGATCCTAATGATGGACATCGACTTTTTCAAACACATTAATGATAATTATGGACATAAGGCGGGCGATCAGGTTTTGCAAAAACTTGCAAGCACTTGTAAATTTGAATTACGCGAAGTGGATATTATAGGTCGAATGGGTGGCGAAGAATTTGCCATTTTATTACCAGAAACCCCAAGCCAACCCGCCCAGGAAGTCGCTGAACGTCTCCGCTTAGCGCTATACAATACGAGAGTTGAGCTAACCGAAAAGCATACTCAAATACAGTTTACGGTATCTCTTGGTGTCGCCAGCATGACCAAAAGCCACGAAACTCTCGATGCTCTCTTGCAAGATGCCGATGACGCACTCTATCAAGCCAAAAACCAAGGACGTAATCAGGTGGCCACCTGTCCTTATGAAATTCCTAATCGATAGCCACTAACTTAACCTACCTCGCCAAATCAACGTGCAATTTCTTGATCTAAACCCCAGAGAATAAATTGTAACAAAATTCGGTAAAATTCCATTTAGGAATGGATACAAAATAACTTGAACAATTTAAGCCCCATCCCCGCAATCTCCGATAGTGAGAGGGGACAATTTGTCCAAGTTATTTAAATTTCATGCCTTAAGCATCAGAAGTTTTATTTCCCTTCGATAACGATACCAAAATTATATCGAAATGGATATGTGCTATAAGTGGTATTTTTCAAGGTTTTAACACCGTCAACCAAGCCATAGGTTTCTCTTTTTTCATCCATAACGCCCGGTGGATTATTAATACTAAACCCACCACTCATTTTATCTGACAAGCTAAAATCGTAGCTTATGGTTGAACCGGTTACGTTGTGTGCAGTCACTGAAATATTATTCTGATTGATCCAAAAGCTTTGATCTCTTGAGATATCGATCCTGGGATTACTATAAGTGACTACGTTATTCCCCGTTGCATCGGGAAATCTGACATCTCCTGACATGATGCTTGCAAGCTCTATCGTCACCGATACCTTGCTCCCCTTCACGGCATCAACTCGCCAATGATCTCCCTGCGCTCCCGTGGTATCGATAATATCTACGCGTTTATTACTAATATTACCATTGATAACCATTGAACCAGTCACATCAGGAATCGGGCCTTTAGTTATCGACGAATAAACAGATACACCTTTATGGGAGATTGGGATTGTCAATGACGTTGGTTTTTTTGAATTAAGCTTCAAATCCCCTAAGGTCTGGTCAATACTCGTCAGCGTCCTAGGATCGATTGGAAATGCAAAATCCTGAAACTCTTCTGCTTTTGCAGTCGATTTCCATACTCTGATCAAATTAGCGTCGCCTGGAAACATACGCTCTAAAACAAAGTTACCGTCCTTATCGGCTACAATCTTTTCCACATAAGGTAAAAAATATTCATCCGAACCCTGACTAGGCACTTTAACAACCGCTTGTAGCTTTGCGAAAGGCACACCCTGATTGTTTTCGTCAACAACTCGACCATGACCATGGTAAGACCAGCCGGAACTTTCAAGTATCGGCCAAAGTTTATCTTCATTTCCTTTAAGCACCAAAGCCTTGCGTATTCCGCTTAATAGATCATCAACGGTCAATGGTTTAGTAACGGCAAGAATTCCCCAAAGATCGTTAAGTGTCAGCATAGTTTCAGGTAGTTTCAACGGGGGTAAAACTTCATCCTGGATAAGTTGTGGATAGCCGCTAAAGTCATTTGTGAATGGTTCATGTAACGCGGCCAACAGTGTAACTCCGTATTCTTCTTTGCTCGGCCAGTCAACGGTACTGGGTGAATCTTCGCGGTTAATCAACTCATTAACACGTCGTAACGCAGCCCCTTTAACCTTTCTACTGTTGATTGTGTAATCAGAAAAAAATGCATATTCTTCCAACATGGGTCGCCCCGGATGGACCATGCCTATGTCATGGTTGGTAACGGATTGTTTATTAAGCGTAAACATATCTTGATTTCCTAAAAAGACATGTGACATATAGTGACCGACTTCATGAGCTACGGTCATATAAGTGGCCACACTATCCTTACCCAGTAATCCTTTATCGACTACCCAGACGAAATGAGGCCATACCACAGGCCATAGTTTTAAGTCTCTCAAATTATAGTAAGGTGAATAGAAACTTAAACTTGTAAACAGGGTCTGATTCTGTTCAGAATCTCGTAACTTTAACTCACCGTCCATTTTTGCTTGAACCTCTTTTTTAACATTATCTGGTAAATAATTTAAGATTAATCCGATATCTGTTTCAGCCAAACTATGTAATTCAGCAAGTTTATTTCTTATAGGGCTGTCTCTTTTTATCTTAGATTCATGCACAAACCACATTGAGTCATCAGAAATTCGGCTATATTTTTTAGCTGAAGCGGCAGCATTCTCATCAAACTGAATATCAAATACGGTTTGACTATTGTTATCTTCGATACTTAACAACGGCTCCCAAATTTCGGTTGTCGTTCTAGCCTCAGAAGTGCTCACGCCAGGATCATTCCACAACCATAGCGCGGCTAGTTCATCTGACTGATGCGGAATAACTACTTGTAAGCTATCAATCTTATTAGTGTATTCAATTTTATAGCTTGTCCCTTCGAAAGGACCCGGTTCTGGGACAGTCGTAATAGGCGTAATGGTCAGCTTTCCATTGCCCCCTTTGGGAAAACGGAAAATGTTTCCTGATAATGGATCTGAAATAGTAGTATTAGCCCCACCCGAAACTACATAACTTTTCGAGGTGCCAAACTGAAAATCATTACTTTGCGGTGCTGTGGTAGTTTTGGTAGCTAACAATTCAAAGCTGAGAGGATTTAACAGTGGCAATAATTGCAGATCTCCCTCATAAATTGCAAGCCCGCCCAAAGCATCCGGCACGCTAACATAGGGAATATGTAATTTACCATCAGGAGTGAATATGGCAGCACAACTCGGCGCATCTTGGATTTTTCGTGCATCGGCCAATTGAAATCTTAATGGATTAAAGCTCGGCAACAATAACAAATCCGCCTCATACAGTGCTTTCCCGCCAAACACATCCAGAACGCCGACATAAGGAAGATGCAATTTACCATCCAAGGTAAAGCTTGCAACGCAATTAACTCCCGTCGAGCCGGTAACCGTTGGCGTTGAACTACTCTGAGCTTTAAAAACGGCAGTGACGCTCTTAGACGCAGTCACATTGTTAAGTGAGCACGTTAAAATACTGCCTGAACAATCACCACTCCAACTTTCAAAGCTATAACCGGGATTGATGCTTGCCGTACAGGTAGCACTACCCCCTGAGCTAATCGGATTTGGACTACAAACGACCGAGCCGCCTGCAGGAGGATTGCTGACGCCCCCTATTGAGTAATAACTAAGCTGATTAAACAGCGCGACAACATTTTTATTGACCGTTACATTATCAATCGAACACATCGAACTGATCCCTGAGCAAGCGCCACTCCAGTTAACGAAGCTATAGCCAGCAGTGGCGGTCGCCTTACAACTGCTACTGCCGCCAAAACCAACCGGGTTGGGATTACAAGTGATGCTACCACTTGCCGTAGGACTGACCGAAGTTGCAATTGTCAGATTAGATGGTGCTTCGGAAATCTGAATGCCGGAAGGTGGGGTAGCTTGACCATAAACAATGGTACGCTCACCATTATAATTTGACCCCCAGCACACGACACTGCCGTCATTTTTCAAGCCACAGGTATGTAAATATCCAGCACTTATCCGAATAAATATACCGGGCGGTGGAGTACTCTGACCATTTTCATTCCCGCCCCAACAAGCAACCGAACCATCGTTGCGAATTCCACAAGAATGACCACCGCCCGCACTGATCTGGCTAAACTGTCCTGATAACGATTTTGTTTGACCGACGCTATTGATACCCCAACAGGCAACCGTTCCATCACTTCGAATGCCACAATTATGCGCATATCCAGCACTAATCTGGGTGAACGTTCCGGCGGGCGGTGTCGCTTGACCGGAATCATTCCCTCCCCAACAGGCAATGGTTCCATCACTTTGAAGCCCACAAGTATGTAGATAACCTGAACTTACTTGGGTGAAACTGCCGGATTTAGGCGAGGATTGACCATCACGATTCCAGCCCCAACAACTGACATTACCGTCATCTCGAATAGCACAGTTGTGCCAGAAGCCAGAACCAACTTGGGTAAAAATCCCCTCAGGCGGAGTAATTTGTCCATTGCTATTGTTTCCCCAGCACCCAAGACGGCCATCATTGATAATTCCACACGAGTGTTCACCCCCTGCACTGAGCTGAGTAAATTGAGTGGCCGGCGGAGGCGTAGACTGACCGGCGCCATTATTGCCCCAACAGACAACAGTGCCGACACTGTTTATCCCACAAGTATGCCAGACCCCCGCACTAAGCACTTGCGGTTGAATTCCTAGCGCTCCGGCTTGAAATACCCAGAACAGCCCAATAAAAATACTGATCCATAATCCACTTTTGAAGTTATTCATTAGTATTACTCCTTCCTTGCAAAGCATATTTAGTTGGATAAAAAAATTCATCGATTCGTAGGATATGATTATCTAACACTTCTTATGAGTATTTATCCTGTACAGATAGCGGTTTATTTTTAAACAAACAATTTAGTTAAGAATGAATTTAATATCGCGCGACACCACTCTTAATTTACTCAATCAACACAAAATGGAAAAAATCGCGTCGAAACCTGTTGAATTATTGTTAATCGCTCAGAACCTCTCATTTCAATTTTATTAACTCTATACGCTGATCTATTGAGGATTTCAACTGAGTGATTTAGTCATAATTTGGGTAATGTAAATATTTTAAAAAATTATTTGAGCCAGGAAATTGATTAATATTGAAAATATTAAAATTCGGGACGGACAATTTTATTATTCCGATGATTTAAAAGAAAATTTATATATTCGAGTGTTATCCATTTCGTATCAACAAAGCTTCAAACTGTTCAATCGGCACGGGCTTACTAAACAGATAACCTTGAAAAAGCAGACAGTTGTGCATTTCGAGAAACGCGCGTTGCTCCTCAGTTTCTACCCCCTCGGCGATAACTTCCATACCTAAATTTTTAGTCATTGCAATAATGGTCTGAACGATCACAGCGTCATCATTGTCGATGGAAATATCTCTTACGAAACTTTGATCGATTTTCAACTGATCAATCGGGAGTTTCTTCAGACTTAACAGGGAAGAATAACCGGTACCAAAGTCATCCATCGAAAAACGGATACCCAGTTTCCCAAGCATATTCATTTTAGTAATCGTATCGTTAATGTCGTCGTGAATCAGGCTTTCGGTCAGTTCAAATTTCAGCCGATCAGGATTAATACCGCTTCGTTGAATCACTCGGCTCACATCTTCTACAAAGCTTTCCTGCCGGAATTGTTTTGCGCTTACATTAACCGCTAACTGTAAATGCCGACTAAGTTCGCTGGACTCCCACGTCTTGAGTTGCCTACAGGCTTCCTCAAGAACCCATTGCCCAATAGGTTGGATCAAATTAGTTTCTTCCGCCAGTTCTATAAAGTCTGCCGGTGGAATTAATCCTCGATCAGGGTGAAGCCAACGAATTAAAACCTCAGCACCTATAATCTTCTCAGAATATAAAACCTGGGGTTGATAATAGAGTCTAAATTGATTTTCTTCCAACGCTCTACGTAAATTAGCTTCAAGTATGACGCGAATATTAAGTCGATTTTGCATTTCGGGATCAAAAAAACGCAAAGTATTTCGCCCATCTGACTTAGCTTGATACATAGCAATATCAGCATGTTTAAGTAGATCATCCATGAGCATCTCATGATTATTGAACAGAACTACTCCTATGCTGGCAGTACAACTATATGTGAATGACGCCAATTGGTAAGGCCGATTGAGAATTTCCAAAATTTTAGTGCCAACGTTTTTAGCAGACTCTGCCGCTTCAAGATCTTGTTCACTCAAATTTTCTAAAATCACGATAAATTCATCACCACTAAGACGCGCTACAGTATCTTCCTCACGAACACTGGCGACAAGACCTTGGGCAATCTGTTGTAACAATAAATCTCCGATATCATGGCCTAGGGTATCGTTAAGCGTTTTGAAATTGTCTAAATCAATAAAGAGTAAAGCCCCTTGCTTACCACTCCGAGTACTTGACGCCAAAGCCAATTTTAATCGATCATACAGTAGACGTCGGTTAGGTAAACCGGTCAGTGGATCATAAAATGCCAAGCGTTCAATTTCCATCCGATCTTTACGTTGACCCTCATGAGCTTGCTCTAATCGACTTATTTGCGAGATCGCTTCGGGTATGGTGAGCGCCAGCATTTCTGCAATACTAACTTCAGTATAAATCCAGGGAGCGCTCCGACCTCGCCATAATTCACTCCAGGTCTCAAAAGATTTTCGAGGATTAAGCTGAAATTTACCTGTTTGATTTTGAGTCAAGCCTTTTTCGTAATGTCCAGCCCAATGTACGGTGCGGGTTTTTTCTTTTCGCAACCAAATGATGCAATTATGCATATCATTTGACAGAGGCGTCGTAAGGATTCCGGCGGCGATGTCCGCATAGGCGCAGGCAGGGGGATGCAAAGATCCCAAATAATCACTATTAAAAATCGCTTTGCTTGGTTCGGTACCTAGCCATATCAGTAATTCATCTACGGCGTTAGCTCCAGGAACTTCACCATTTTGATAACGAGCACCTTCAACTACCACAATCATGCCTGTCGCATTCAACAACATTTGTAAATCTGGAAGAAGTCGTTTCAGAACAAATTCTTCTGATTTTGTAGTGATATACTTCAGTAATTCACCAATAATTTTAGTCGCTTTTTTAAACTGTTCGAGTTGATCCAAGGCCTCAAGAGAAGAAAGCTTGGCCGAGGCCATGCGACTGATAAACATTGATGCCTCTCGCAAAGAGATTGAAACCTGCCTGGGAGACAGATGATGACAAGCGATCAACCCCCACAGCCGACCATTTTGCAACAGTGAAATAGTCAGCGACGCTTTTACTCCGATATTACGCAAATATTCAATATGAATGGGTGAAAGACTGCGTAGTGCTGAGTGCGTCATATCAAGCGGTTTTTGCGTAAACGGATTTAACGCCGGTATTAGAGGGATCGAACAGTCATCAATATTGGCAACCAAACGTACTAGGTTACACGTATAAAGACGGCGAGCCTGCTCCGGAATATCACTGGCAGGAAAGTGCAAACCTAAATAAGAAGGAACTGCGTCACTCCGATGTTGAATGATAACTTCTCCGTCCCAATTACTATCAAAACGATAAATCATCACGTTATCATAGCCAGTCAAGGTGCGCACAAGTTTGGCAATATGATTAAAAAAATGTGGGAGCTCATTCTCTAATTCGGCATTAAGAAGCGTATGCTGCATGTCCAAAAGCAGTTGGGCCAGGAGCTCTTCTTGATGCACACTCTGATCCCGCATCAGCTCAAGAACGAACATCGCATCTGAAACATACACATGGGCATGTAAGCATTGTAGCGTTTGGCCTTGATGAAGGCTGATTTTGCCAGTCGCAGTATTGTTTTTCTTCGCAACGTAGATTAATTGTTCGACTTCAGCGGCAGCCGTTTCACCTATTAAATCTGAAAGCAGTTGATTATTTAAACCGTTGACAGCCAAGGTCAGAAAATTAACCAGATTTTCACTCGTCTGTAGAATCACGCGCGGATAATTAGAACTTAGTACCAGTAGCGCACCATGGGATTGAATTGTTCCAATTTGATGAATAGGTTCTGCGGCACATTCTTTGAGAGCTTGTTCAAGTTCAAAGGGTATATGATTAATCATAATTCAAAATTCCTTCATCTCTTGGTAAGTTTGTTAGAAAGCAGATTCCGATTGCTTTCTATAATTTGCAGAACTACTTAACGGGTCGGCCAATGCCATTGAGGTTCATCAAACCGTTCCTGTCCGTCAATCAATGTTTCACCAAGCGTTTTATTGAGCCTGATCGATTGACAATGTGCGACTTGTTCCAAAGCAGCCGTTAAGCGGGTTGAGTGTGAAACTACCATAATTTGCGAGTGCTTGCTGGCATTTTCAATCAGTCGCGCTAATGCGGGCATTAAATCCGGATGTAAACTGGTTTCGGGTTCATTCAAGACCATCAGCGCCGGAGGTCTGGGGGTTAACAATGCAGCGATCCATAACAAATAACGTAGAGTTCCATCAGACATTTCAGCTTGAGTCAGAGCACGTAATAAGCCTTGCTGATGAAATTCGATGGCGAATCGACCTTGGTTGGCGCTAATACTGATACGCGCCCCCGGAAAGGCATCTTCCACAGCATCTTCAAGCTTTTGAGCATCGCCTATTTCACATATTGTCTGTAAAGCCGCCGCCACATCCCGACCATCATGACTCAGTATCGGCGTTCGAGTACCAACTTGCATTTGACGGGCCGGCGCATCACTATCGGTCCGGAAATGATCGTAGAATCGCCACGAGCGGATCGTCTCACGCAGCACTAAAACCTCTGGAACACGCTGAGGATCAGCCACATGGGTGAGCATGCTTTCATATGAAGGCACATGTTGCGCAATAACTTCCCAGCCCTGATCAGCTCGCGTACTGACAATGTTGCCTCGACGTTCGACCACAGCATTTGATGGGCGCAATACCGACCCATGCCAGATACATTCGCGCTTAATTTCCGGATCGAGGCTAAAAACGTCGGCGGGAGGCGTCGGTAAACCAAAATCAACCGCATAACCCATCTCCTCTCCGGCAAAGCCCATTCGCAAACTCACGGGTTGTCGACGCATCCCGCCTTGAACAGGAAACTCGCCACGCTTAACTGATTTGGCAAATGATTCGGGCCCAGCCCACAAAACGGAGGCCAGTCCGCCTTCGCGCGCGATGCAACCTATTGCTCCACCGAGGGCGGTTTCGCTAAGTAAGCGAAAAGCACGGTATAAATTCGACTTACCATTACCATTTGCGCCAGTGATCACATTGAGGCGAACTAATGGAACGACTAATGCGCGTAGTGAACGGTAATTTGAAATCGCAAGGGTATGGAGCATAGGGTTAATTAAAAATCATCAACGTCATTAAATGAAACAGAGTCCAGTAAGCCAACCCATTATAAACTAACAGGTTGGGCTAATCTGATTTGCCTCAATCGACTTTACGTTGTTTCCAACAGGCGATCAACAATATCAATCCACTTAAAAACATCAAGCCATATTCGGACAAGGTCGGGATGGAACTTGCCGGCTGGGTGTTTGAGGGTGGTGGTGAAATTGGCGCAGCTTGAACAGTAATAGTTGTCGGAACAGTAATCGCGCCGTATTGATCAGTAATAATGATCTGCGCCGCATAAACACCTGCCGACCCTGTCGGCGTCCCGCTTATCGCACCGGTGGTTGGATTAAGGCTCACGCCGGTTGGCAGGTTGCCGCTGAATACTTTGTAGCTGGGCGAACCCAAAATGCCGCTAGTATTCGGAACGATGCTCAACGGACTGCCAATAAGAGAGGTAACAGGCGGATAGGTCACCGAGAACGTATAACCGCTGATTGATATCAACACTTGGGTTACAACGCTTTGATTACCCGTTTGGTACTGAATCGTCACCGCTCCGCTTACCGGCGAACTCGGTGATCCTGATATTACCCCGGTCGTACTATTCAGACTCAAGCCCTGAGGTAAGTTACCCGAAATAATACTATAACTACCTGCCGTCAAACTGGGTGATACGCTAGGCGCTATACTGAACGGCAACCCTAATGGTGCATTGGTTACCGGATAAGCCAGCAGTGGCAAGATTTCAATTTCAAGAATATTTTGTCTTACCTCAGTGCCAGCTTTGGCTTCCGCACGGATCGTCGGGGTTACTATTCCAGAAGTCGCCGTAGTCGGTGTCCCACTGATAATCCCCGTATTGGGATCAAGCGCTAACCCCGTCGGCAGGACACCATCGGTAATACTGTAGGTCACTGGCCCAGTAAAACCGGTCGTGCTCGGCGCTAGAGAATATGGCCCGCTACCCACATGAACATTCAACAGGTCTGGATAGATTAGCTGCAGTTTGGGCGGCACGCTGAGTACATTAATGCTCAAGGTCGCCGTAGCGGTTTGCACGGGCGAACTTGCCTGACTAAGGGTAATCGTCACCGAGTATGGCGTACCTGCCACCGATCCTGTACCCACTGCCGGGGTCCCGGAAATAACCCCGGTTGCCGCATCGAGACTCATCCCGTTCGGTAGCGTTCCCGAAGTTATGCTATAAATAGCCGTGCCTAACTGATTAGACAAGGCAGGGTTAACGGTTTGAGCATAAGTTTCATAGGCTTCAATCGGATTGGGATAAGCGAGACTGACTGGTTTTTGCACAGTAATCGTCGTTGATGCGCTCGTCGACATGTATTGATCACTGAGGTTAATCTGCACGCTATAGCTACCAGCAGGACCTGTCGGTGTTCCCGTTATCGCACCGGTCGTTGGATTAAAGGTTAAACCTGTCGGCAGTTGCCCACTTAAACGGTAAGAGGTTGTTCCGATGGTGCCACTAGTAGTCGGCACGACGTTGACCGATTGACCAATTATCGAACTGACCGGTGGATAACTTAGACCGATTGGGTAGTTGGTGGGGCTAAAGCTCACATTCGCCGCTACTTTTTGCTGATGGCCGGTGCCGGTAAGGTACTGGATTTTCACCATTGAGCTGACTTGACTCGTTGGCGTCCCCGAGATAATACCGCTTGTGGGATTCAAGGCCATTCCAGGTGGAAGTGCGCCATCCACAACACTATAGCTGCCCGGTATCACACTTGGCGAAACATTAGGCGCCAAAGTGAACAAGCTTCCCACCGTAGGATTGGCTACCGGGTAAGACAATACCGGCAGAATTTCGATTTCCAATAGGTTCTGCCAAATCTCACTGCCGTTCTGCGCCGAGGCACGGATCGTCGGGGTAAATACTCCGGAAGTCGCTGTCGTAGGGGTGCCGGAGATGATGCCAGTACTCGGATCCAAGGTCAACCCCGGCGCCAAACTCCCATCAACGATGCTATAGCTGATCGGCCCGGTAAACCCGGTAGCGCTCGGCGCAAGCGTATACGGGCCACTTCCGGCCGGAACATTCAACAAATCGGGATAGATTAATTGCAGTTTCTGCGGTACATCAATAACCGTGATCATCAAATTTGCCGAGGTTGTCTGCGCAAGGGGGCCTGACTGACTTAACTGAATAGTCACAGCGTAATTACCGGGAACAGTCCCCGCTCCGACTGAAATAGCGCCTGTCGTTGGATCCAGCGTCATACCGGTTGGTAACGCGCCACTGAAAGTTGGATTGCCAAGCAAGTTAGCGGTCGCCGGGTTAATGGTCTGCGGAAAGCCCTTATAGACATTAATGGGCGTTGGATAAGCCAAGTTTAGAGGTTTGGATGGAGTCGCCGAAACCAAGCCTTCCTTATTAGGATCGGAACCTGCTATATAACTCCAGGCAATAACTTTGAACTCATAGGGGACGCCATTTTTCAGATTGCTCACGACCGTACTGGTGATCGGCGGAAGAAAACCCTTTCCATGTTCAATCCAGGTCGGTGAACCCACCTCCCGATACATTACGAGGTAAATCGTGATCTCTGTACCGCCATCAGAAGGCGTGGTCCAGTTAAGCGCTACTTGGCCATCGCCGGGTGTTGCCGTTGGAATGGCCATTCCTGGCGTAGTGTAAGGAAGTTGACTCGAAACATTGCTCCAGGGGCCATTACCCGTAGCCGTCACCGCCCTAATCGTGACCCAGTAACGAGTCCCATTCGTGAGTCCATCAATGCTAGCACTCGTCTTATCGGCATCTAGCGTACTCTGTAATTTTCCAGGACAGGTCGAAATACTCGGGTCTAATGGACTGGTGTAATAGCAAAGTTCATAGTGAGTAATCGGATCGGCAAGGGTCTGTGTGGCTCTAAACCAAAGGGCACTTATTTGTGCATCCCCCGCAGTCGTGTAAAGCCTTGGTGCTAAAGCAGTTTGCACAGCGCCAATATTGCGCCGGTTATTGGTATCGACGCGCGGATTACCAAACGCGTCTGTCGCGATGAAGGTTCCATCGGGTGCTAAGAGTTCATTGGGCGCACCTTTCTCAGCGAATAAGATCGCGTCGATCAGTTTACTGGGATTGGCAAAAGTGCCCAGTTCCGGTACGAAAATGCTGATTGAACTCGAGCCCGTCTGGTAGGTAAAGTAATCAGTGTAAAAAGGCAGTCCCGGCGGATCGGTAATCAAATTGGGCTGACCGGTGAGCGCTTTGAGATCGTCAGCTGACTGTAAAGTTACTGGTTGGATAAAAGTCTTGTCATCAGAAGTGATGCGGCCACCCTCAAAAGCATCCAGCAACTTTGTTGGCGCAGCAGTAAATCCGGTCCATTGAACGGCAAGGATAGACTGCTTGATATTCATCACTCCACCAGGCCCTGCTTGAAACGGCGCTAAAGACATCTTAAAGCCCGGCCCTACCCAGTTGCACTTCAAATTATTATTTGCGCAGTCGAGGTCCCCCCTCAAGAACGTTGAGGCGACAATATCAAGGGTGCCGTTCCAAATAGTTAACCTGTCCCAAAAGTATTGGCTATGATCATTAAAAAACAGCGAGTTGGTTATCTTGACAGGTCCTCCGGTAAAATCAAAACCGCCCGAACTGGAGAACTGGCTGGAAGTGATTTCAGCCGGTCCCTGCCAACTGGCAGCAAAACCGGTATCGTTAAAGTTAAAGTTGACGTTCTTGAGGCTAAGCTTTCCTGAACGAGTCGCACTAGGTCCAGCGCCTAAAATCAGATGACGCGGTGGTGTCGTGTAGAACACCTGGGACATGAAAAATCCGCCCCCCTCCATCGCAAAGCTGGCGCCATGATCGGCAAGTATGAGAGAACTGTGGCAACCGTGAAGACGTGTAATTCTATTGGCCTGGACATTGTGCAAGGTCAACGAGGCATTCTGACGTATTTTAGAGATACTCGATAATTTTTCGATCGTCAGGTCGTTAACGGTAACGTTTACGTTGCTATTATCGGCATTGTATCGCCCAATCTGAAGAAAGCCGCCCGATATTCCGATAATTTTGTCCCCAGCAGCACCCTCCGTTGGACAGAATGGATTCAACTTAATAAAGGGGCTGACGTTACCGGCAGTCGTTACCCAGTCAGCATCGCCATAGATCCTGGCACCATTGCCATTGATCGTCAAGGCATCGGTGACCGTGATGCTATCACCGTAATCAGAATCGGGGCCACGACCAAATTCCGGCGTAGCCCAGTAAATAGACGCCACCTTGATTTCGATAATATCGGGTCCGGGATTTGCGTTGGCTTGAATAAGTGCGTCACGAAATCCGCCTGGCGCTTCGAAAATGTGTTCCGTGACGTCGAAAGTTGCGGCAGCTGCGATTTGGATTCCGCCAAGCACGAATGCTGCGAGCAGCGCTAGGATTCTCATAACAAAGCTTTTGTATAGATTCATCGATATCATCTCTTTTTATTGTCTAATTCAACTTAACTTCGCTTCTTAGGTAACTCGCAAAAAATATCCCCCTCTAATTTTCATCAGAGCGTCACTATAACTGATGTATCCTACGGGGATAATTTTACCTATCAAAACCGAAATGATCAGCTTATCAAAAAAACACATCACTACGATTAAAGATGCTGCGAA
>CANNKG010000100.1 GCA_947505105.1 Methylococcaceae bacterium
GCATGATTTTAAACAATAGCTGTAGTTGAACGAGGATAGTTTTTAGCATCTATTATCAGTTAAATACAGCACTATTTTTAAAACTAGCCGAAGTCATAAATTCGGGGAATTAAAATATGACTAAAATTGCCGTATTTCGACAGCCTAGCGCGGTACTCATGTATCGTAAACAGGTGCGCCATCGCATTAAGGGCGGTGATGTGCTCGAGTTTTTACTGAAGAATCCTGATTTCCCCGGTTCGGTGAATTTTTGCTTACAGGAGTTGGGAGCGAATATTCAAAAGCTACCCAATTCACAGGCAATTCATCAGAACTTGACGCAGTTGCAACATGATTTTATGGCTATCGACATCAAACACGTTGCGCCCTCAGAATTACATACGATTCTCGACGGGCTTCAGGTCAGTTTGAATAGCTTGCATGACTTGATACAGGAAGCTTGGTTTTTAAAATAGTCATTACTGAAACGTGGGAAACTCAGGTTAGCAAGCGCTATCTGAGTTTCCCCGAGTAATAGCGTTTAAAAATCCCGTTTACTTTTGATATTACGAATCGCACTGACCAGTCGGTCAATTTCCTCGTGGGTATTGTAAAACGCCAATGAAGGGCGAACCGTACTTTCCAGACCAAAACGACGCAAGATTGGCTGCGCGCAATGATGGCCTGAACGCACTGCGATGCCTTCGCGGTTCAGTGCTGCGCCGACTTCCTGGGTATCATGACCTTCTAATACGAACGATAACACGCTGGTTTTTTCCTTCGCGGTACCGATCAAGCGCAAGCCGTTGATGCGGCGCAAGCTATCGATGGCATAGAGCAGCAATTCGTGTTCGTAGTTGGCGACATTCGCGATGCCGATACGTTCTACATACTCCAGCGCCGCACCCAAACCCACGGCATCGGCGATATTGCCGGTACCCGCTTCAAACAAGGCTGGGGCGGGTTGATACACGGTTTTTTCGAAAGTCACATCTTCAATCATATTACCGCCACCTTGCCAGGGCGGCATGCTTTCGAGCACTTCGCTTTTACCGTATAACGCGCCGATACCGGTGGGTCCGAAGATTTTGTGACCTGAAAACACAAACCAGTCGCAATCTAAGGCCTGCACGTCGGTCGCCAAATGCGATACCGATTGTGCGCCGTCGAGCAGTACTTTCGCACCGACGCGCCGCGCCATGTCGATCATCGCCTGTGCAGGTGTCACTGTCCCTAAGGCATTGGAGACCTGAGTAAAGGAAACCAGTTTGGTGCGACCGTTGAGTAATTTTTGATACTCGGACAAAATAATCTGACCGTCATCATCGACCGGCGCGACACGTAACTTGGCACCGGTTTCGGCGGCAAGCATCTGCCAGGGCACAATGTTGGCGTGATGTTCGAGCCAACTGATCACGATTTCATCATCTTCCTGGATATTCTGTCGGCCCCAGCTTTGGGCGACCAAATTGATCGCTTCGGTAGTGCCGCGCACGAACACGATATTTTCGGACGATGGTGCATGAATAAAACGCGCGACAGTATCGCGCGCCTGC
Source organism: Methylococcaceae bacterium (assembly GCA_947505105.1). GTDB lineage: Bacteria > Pseudomonadota > Gammaproteobacteria > Methylococcales > Methylomonadaceae > SXIZ01. Next base: position 1,536 of record CANNKG010000100.1, read on the forward strand.
TCATAAGCATCGGTTGCCCGTGCCGCCAAGGTATGCGCAGCCCGGTGAATATTCGAATTTTCGTGCTGATAGAAGGTGCTGAGCCTATCGATCACCACCTGCGGTTTTTGGGTCGTGGCCGCATTATCCAGCCAAACCAACTGATGACCGTTGACGCGTTCGTTGAGAATCGGAAAATCACGGCGCACCGCATGGACGTCAAACCCACGCGATTTAAGATCAAAAATTGAGGCTTGCGGCTTGCTTTCCGTTGGGCGAAGTTCGTCGAGAAAATAAAATTCGGTCGGACGATTCAGGCTTTCCGGAATTCCGCCGCCTTCAAAACGCGGAGTTTTGAGCCGTTGCCAATCCACTGCATTCGCAAGACCAAACTCTTCAGCGGAAACGCCTTTTAGATAGGGTGATTGATGCAAGCCTGGAAATTCCAACGGCGGGCGAACCGAGCCGAAATCGCGGCTTTTGATGCTTCGGGCATGACTGTCCGCGGATTCACCCAGATAGGACGCTTGGCGGCTGTCGGGGCTATTCGCTTCATTCGTTACGCCTTTTTGCAGATCCGGTGGCGTTTGCTCGGCAAAGACCGGCGCCGGATAGTTGTGCGCTTGCGACGGAACTTCCGTCGTTGCAGCTGATGCCGGGGTATTTGCAGATTCAAAACGTGGCGCCGTCGCAAGCTTTTGGAAATCCAAGCCATTCGATAAATTGAATTCCTGGGCTGTGATGCCGGTCAAGAATGATGAATCATTAATGCCCGGCAAATCCAAAGGCGAGCGCACCGAACCGAAATCCCGGCTTCTCTGGCTGCGCGCATGCGCTTCGGCAAGTTCGACGAAGTAATAATTAGTTCCGCTGGTCGGATTGCTTGCATCCAGATGCACTTTCTTTTGTACTTCTGGCAGCTTCGGAATCGCCAATTCCACCAGGGCCGGATCGGGATTGATCGGCCCTTGATTCGGCAGTTCCGGATTCAGCGCCGAATTGAGCGCTGAAAGCCGTGAACCGTCACACGGGAATTGCTGAAACAACTGATTGGCCCACTGGGTCAATTCAGCTTCGGAAGGCAAGTTTAATCCGGCAGAGGACTGATCAACCAAGGCATTTGACGCAAGGTTGAGATCGGCTGGATTATGTGTAGTCATAATATTTATCTACTTCGACGTTTTCAAGAACGCCGATAGCGTCGTCGGTCAGAATTGCCAGCGAGCAATACAGTGAAATCAGATAAGATGCAATCGCTTTATGGTTGATGCCCATAAAGCGCACTGACAGACCCATGCTCAGTTCGCCGCTTAAGTTCGGTTGATACAAACCAACCACGCCTTGACGGCTTTCGCCGGAACGTAATAACAAAATATTGGTTTTGTTGCCGGTGATTTTCAATTTGTCGGTTGGGATCAGTGGGATGCCGCGCCAAGTAATGAACTGTGAACCGAACAAGGTAACTGTCGGTGGAGGAGTGCCGCGACGGGTTGCTTCACGGCCAAATGCCGCAATCGCGCGTGGATGCGCCAAAAAGAACGCAGGTTCCTTCCAAACCCGGGCAATTAATTCATCCAGGTCATCCGGCGTGGGTGCACCGTTGCGAGTTTTTACCTTTTGCGCTTCAGCTACGTTGTTGAGCAAACCGTATTCAGTGTTGTTGATCAGTTCGCTTTCTTGCCGTTCTTTAACGGTTTCGATGGTCAAACGTAATTGTTCGTGAATTTGGTTATGCGGACTGCTGTACAAATCAGAGACGCGCGTATGAATGTCGAGCACGGTGTTGACCGCATTTAAACGATATTCGCGACCCCATTCTTCGTAATCGACGAAGGTTTGCGGCAGCACTTTTTCGTCGAGACTTGAACAATCGACTGCAACGCTGGTTTCGTTCTTAACTTTGTTGACGCGGTAAATACCCGCTTCGACCGGTACCCATTGCAACAAATGCACCAGCCAACGCGGTGTAATGGTTGACATCATCGGTACGGTTTTAGTGGCATTCGATAGGGTACGGGCAGCGACATCGCCTAAGGCGGTATGGGCTTGGTGGATATCAGTCATGGTGGTTTTTCCTCTTGTATTGATGGCTAAGTAATAGTCGTAAGACCCAAAATTGGGGGTCGAAAAATTCGATTTTAGGTTTTGTGTTGCTATCGCAACGCTTATTTAATCGGGTATCTCGCACCCGAAGGCGAGATACTTTCTTTTGCTTCGCCTCGGCAACTGCTCCTGCGTTGCTCTACCTTCTGCATCCATGCAGTCGAAAAGAAAGTATCCAAAGAAAAGGCGACCCGGTTACCGCTTCTTCCTGCGCTCCTCGCTTTTAACAGGAGGTTGTCAAAAGGAACTCCTGTCCCTTTGACAACGCGCGGCATCCTTGCCGCGCCCCTGACGGGCTATTTCCTGTTAAAAGCTCCGGTGCTCGGCGCGGTAAACGGGATTGTCGCTTAACCGGACGTAGCAAAGTAGCAGGGGAGTCGGCGTATTAAATCCCCGCGCCTCCATCAAATAATTCGCAGCGGGTACTGGCCTGTGAAATATGGCTATAAGGCGGGACGCTGTGGGTTAGCCAGACGTTGCCGCCGATCGTTGAGCCGCGACCAATCGTGATGCGGCCCAGAATGGTGGCGCCGGCATAAATCACCACATCGTCTTCGACAATCGGATGTCGCGCATTACCTTTTAGTAACGTGCCGTCCTCGGCTTTTAGGAAGCGTTTAGCGCCGAGGGTCACCGCTTGATAAACGCGCACATGGTCACCGATAATCGCCGTCTCGCCGATCACCACGCCGGTACCGTGGTCGATAAAAAAACTCTTGCCGATCTGCGCGCCCGGATGAATATCGATACCAGTTGCAGAATGCGCGAGTTCCGAAATCAGCCGTGCGACCATCGGAACTCCTAATCGATACAGAACATGAGCAAGTCGATGGTGAATAATTGCGGTGATCCCCGGATAACACACCAGCACTTCGTCAGGCGTTCTTGCGGCGGGATCGCCTTCGAACGCGGCCTGGATATCGGTGTCAAGAATGGTGCGAATTTCGGGCAATTGACCGGCAAACTCGCGCGTGATTTCAATCGCGCGTTGATGGGCAATTGCATCTATGCCTTCATGGCCGGACATAAACTGGAGTTCGCGGCGAATTTGTTTATACAAATCGCGCAGCAAGGTGTCCAGGGTATGGCCGACAAAATAGTCAATACCTTCGTCGTTCAAATCCGCTAAACCTAGGCGATTCGGAAACAATACCGCGCTCAAGCTTTCCAAAATAATGCGCAATTCACGGCGTGAAGGCAGCTTGGGCGGTTTGTCGCGGCGCTGACGAATTTCGAGCGATTGAACGCGTAAGGCGCGGAGCTGGCTTACCAGCGTGTCGATACCCCAATTGGACGCGTTCAAGGGTAAGTCGTAAGCGGTCATACTGCGATGCCTGCCGTATCGAACAGGCCCTCAAACAAGATCGAACTTAAATAGCGCTCTCCGGAGTCCGGTAAAATCACTACGATCGTTTTACCGGCATGTTCAGGACGTTTTGCCAAACGTACTGCAACGGCAACCGCTGCGCCACATGAAATTCCCGAAATAATGCCTTCTTCCCGAGCGAGTCGGCGTGCGTAAGCAATCGCTTCGTCGTTATCAACGAGTTCGATGCTGTCGACCAAGTCCAAATCAAGCACTTTAGGCACAAAACCCGCGCCGATACCCTGAATTTTGTGCGGCGCAGGCGCGAGCGCTTGACCGCTGCGTTGTTGGGTCAAAATCGGACTTGCGCTCGGTTCTACCGCAACGGATAAAATGGCTTTGCCCTGGGTTTGTTTGATATAGCGCGAAACCCCGGTAATCGTCCCACCCGTGCCGACACCCGAGACTAGAATGTCAATTTCGCCATCGGTGTCGTGCCAAATTTCAGGGCCGGTCGTTTGTTCGTGAATCAAAGGATTTGCCGGATTTTCAAATTGTTGCAGCAGCACATAACGATCAGGGTCGGAAGCTGCAATTTCTTCCGCTTTAGCAACGGCGCCTTTCATGCCTTTGGCGCCTTCAGTCAGCACCAATTTGGCACCATAGGCAACCAGTAGCTTACGGCGTTCGAGACTCATCGTATCGGGCATGGTCAGTGTTAACGGAATCCCGCGCGCAGCGGCCACAAACGCGAGCGCAATGCCGGTATTGCCGCTGGTTGGTTCGACCAACTCCTTGCCCGGTGTCAAAATCCCTCGTTGCTCCGCATCGTTGATCATCGCGGCGCCGATTCGGCACTTTACCGAATAACCGGGATTGCGACCCTCGATTTTCGCGAGAATTCGGGCTGCGGCGTGGTCGGTAACCCGATTGAGTTGCACCAAGGGCGTATTCCCAATTGCGCGTGAATTGTCAGTGTACCAGTGAGACATAAGGTTAGTTTTCCTATAGTTAGATTGAAAACATAAGACTCGACGAAAATTAGGCAAAAAAAAACCAGCGACACTTTATAGGCTATATAAAGCATGCACTGGCTTCCGGTGGTCCGGTCAGCTAGATAATTTCAAATAAATTAATCAACTGAATTTTAATAAGTAACTCATGTATTTAAATCTAATATCTAATTATTAGATATTAGTATCTTATAATTAGATAATGACAAAATGTTACTTAATTATTTCGAGTTTGTCAATATATTATAGTGAATACTTGGTTTATATAGTAATAATGCTTTCTTGGGTAATTTTTTCTAAATTTATTATCAAGTTCTTTTGAATAATGTTGCTAGATTAAAGCGCTTAGCTTAAATTAAGAATCATAGTATGGCAAAGTGATAATTTTAGAATTTAATATCTAATTAATAGATATATAAAATTATTTATAGAGAAATGTTTTTAATTATTTATTCGGATTGCGGTATGACCTGTAATTGCAAATAAATAAAGATGTTCAGGATAGTTCGCGCCATAAAATCAAGGGCGTATTTCTGAAAAAAAATGGCGAACCCATTAAGATTCGCCATAAAAGCATCCTTGTTATAGAGGAGGAGATACATGTCCATGAGCAAAAAAAATCGGTTACTTAGATTAATTTGAATTTGTTGCGTGTAGCATACAAATATAATTTAACTTAATAAAGTGATATTATTAGAACCAAATATCTATTTATTAGATAACTATTGCTACTAGAGTCTACTGGCACAAGGTTGGTAATGACTTTATCAATCAACATCCACATGCAAATTTAATTCTTTTTTTATCTTCTACTTGATTCAATTAAGTGAGCTGATGAAATGCGGCTTAATTCAGTGTTCATTTATTATCGTTACGCCGGTAGAACAATTAGCTTGATCTTAAAATTAGATATCGCTATCTAAATTTATCGTTTTAACTTAATAAAGACTTCTCCTATCATTTGCTCAAACGCAACAGTAGAATTGTTTTGGAATTAACCGCAACAATTTTTGCATTTCGAGGCGATATTAATGGCAGGAGGACAAGATTATGAGATTAAACGTTGAGCGTTCCGAATCGAAATTATCGTATCAAAACGAGGCAATAGCACAGATTATTAAAATGCTAGGAGAAATTAAGTTTGGGTCGATTGAAATCGTTATTCATGACAGCAAAATAACCCAGATTGAACGCCGGGAAAAACTTAGACCGTTCGCAGAAAAATAAATTTTCTACCAGACTACTGATGACAAGTCACTCAAACCTGGAGCAGGTAGCGTTGACCGGACGACCGGGCGCCACGCTAACCCCAAAAAAATTAATAAAATTAAGGTGAATTTATGCAAGCTAATTTAGTAAAGGCTGCATCGCTCGGAACGGCCATGGCGTTATTCATGACTCTGCCGGGCATGGTCAATGCCGAGGACTACTATGTTAAAACCAAAGGCTATCGGGTTGAGCCTGAGCCTGATCCGCAATCTTATGTGCGTAATTTAAGTAAAACTCAATTTACCCAATTTCGCGATATCGAATGGCTGGATGTCGGTTTGGATTTTCGGACACGTTACGAATATCGTGAAAATGATTATCGACCTACGGTACCCACGACTAAATATCGGGCCGATCCGGATAACTTGTGGTTGCTTAGAACCCGTGCCTATGTCGGGGTCAAGGACATCATCGATCCATTGCGCTTTGCGATCGAATTTGAAGATGCGCGCAGTTATAACAGTCTGTATGAAAAAACCAACGCCGATGTCAATGAATTCGAGTTGATCCAAGCCTACGGCGAATTTTATTTCAAGAATGCCTTGGGCCACAATCGTCCGCTCAGTTTGCGCTTTGGTCGTCAGCATCTGGAACTCTTGGATAGGCGTCTGATCGGCAACAACCAGTTTCGTAATACCACTAACAACTTCGAGGGTTTTCGCTTGCGTTTCGGTAAGCAGCAAAACAATTGGGATTTAGATACTTTCGCCTTTCAACCGGTCGATCGGCTGAAATATGAATTCGACCAACCGGATGAAGACACCTGGATTTATGGCGGCGTGCTGAGTATCAAGCAGTGGTCGGAATTCGTCACCATCCAGCCTTATTTCCTGGGACGCAAACAAAATGGCGATCCGACAAATCCAGTTGCGGCCAATCGCAAGCCGGACATGGACATTTATGCGCCGGGTTTGCGGGTTTATGGGGTGTTCGGTGAAACGCAGGCCTTCGATTACGATGCCAATATCAACAAACAGTTTGGCCGTTTCGGCTCATTGTCGGGCACGACACAGAGTTTGCGGCAACATGATGCTCTAGCCTACTCCTTGGAACTCGGTTATACCTTTGATCATGCCTGGCGTCCAAGAGCTAGTCTGTACTTTGGTTACGGTACCGGTGATAAGAGTCCAAGCGATAATCTAAATCAGCGTTTTGATGCATTCTATGGCTTCAATCAGCCCTGGTCGCGTAACGATTACTATTCCTGGGATAACATCATCACACCGAAAGCACGGTTGGAATTTGTGCCTTATAAAGATGTACGCATCGATACGGGCTATAACCTGTATTGGCAAGAAAGCGAAACGGGTGGCTGGAACCGGGCTAATTTGCGGGATCCTAGTGGCAAAAGCGGTAGTTTTATGGGTCATGAATTCGATATCCGGATGCGGCACAAACTTAATAAGTATGCCGATTGGTCTCTAAGTTATGCGCGTTATACACCGGGAGGATTTACGACTTCGCAGGCTAAACCGTCTGGTCCCTATACGACTGAGCCTAGTAATTTCTTCTATTTTGAGCTTAATCTGAATGCTTTTGGTGACGGCAAGCTTTAAATGCAACAACGCTTAGCACTTGTTATCTAATTATTAGATAACAAGTGCTAAAAATATCATTTTTCATTATTAAACAACGATCCTACAATGCAATCAAGCCTGCAGGGTTGCAGCGAATGTAAATGACTTTTTTAAAGTATCGGAGTACCACCTATGAAATTAAACACTTTATCCAAGACGGCTATTTTAGCGATTGGGCTATTGTTAGCCAATTCAGCTCAGGCTGAACGCACCTTGCTCAATGTGTCCTATGACCCGACCCGTGAGTTATATCAAGAATACAATCAGGAATTTATCAAATATTGGAAAACCAAGACCGGTGAAGAGGTCAATGTTCAGCAATCGCATGGTGGTGCGGGTAAGCAGACGCGGGCGGTTATCGATGGGCTTCAAGCCGATGTCGTTACCTTAGCGTTGTCAGGCGATATCGATCAGATTTCAGAACGCGCCGGTTTGCTCCCGAAAGATTGGCAAAAACGCTTACCGAATAACAGTTTGCCCTATACCTCGACGATCGTGTTTTTGGTGCGTAAAGGTAATCCCAAAGGCATTAAAAACTGGGATGATTTAGTCAAAGAAGGCGTGTCGGTCATTACCCCGAACCCAAAAACCTCAGGGGGCGCGCGTTACAACTATTTGGCGGCCTGGGCATTTGCCGAAAAGAAATTTGGCAGCAAGGATGCCGCCAAGGATTTTGTCAAAAAGCTGTATAAAAATGTGCCGGTCCTGGATTCCGGTGCGCGCGGTTCGACGACGACCTTTGTCCAACGCGGCATTGGTGATGTGTTGATTACCTGGGAAAACGAAGCCTTTTTGGCATTGAAAGAATTGGGTGATGGTAAGGTCGAAGAAGTCGTACCTCCATTTAGCATTAAAGCCGAAACCCCGGTCGCGCTGATTGATAAAGTGGTTGATAAAACCGGCAACCGCGATTTGGCACAGGCCTATCTGGAATATTTATTTTCTCCAGTGGGTCAAAAACTGGCGGCTAAACACTTTTACCGCCCTTATCAACCTGAACATGCAAGTCCAGATGACATTAAACGTTTTCCGAATATTGAGTTATTTACGGTGAGCGAAAAATTCGGTGGCTGGGCGCAAGTACAAAAAGAACATTTTGATGATGATGCAATTTTCGACCAGATTTACGCGCCTTAGGGAATAACTTGAACAAGTTTTACCCCTCACCCCAGACCTCTCCCTGGGGGAGAGGGGACGATTTGTGCAGATTATTCATCCGACAGCCTTAAAGAGTCACTTTACCAAGAGCACTCGAACTATGAGACAAAGTTATATCATGCCGGGTTTCCGCCCGACCTTGGGCTTTACCCTGCTTTACCTCGGATTAGTCGTCCTGATCCCTTTAAGCACCTTAGTGTTCAAAAGCTTGTTACTTAGCTGGGATGACTATGTGCATATCATTACCAATAAGCGCGTTCTGGCGTCTTTTAGAGTCAGTTTGTCGACATCCCTGCTGGCCGCCTTGATTGCCAGTTTTTTTGGCTTTATTATCGCTTGGGTATTTGTTCGCTACAGTTTTATCGGTAAGCGGATTCTCGATGCCTTGATCGATCTGCCGTTTGCTCTACCAACGGCGGTAGCCGGGATCGTGCTGGCGACTATCTATCAACCGAATGGTTACCTCGGGCAATTGATTATGGATGTGTTCGGCGTCAAGGTTGCCTATACGCCAATCGGGATTACGGTTGCCTTGATTTTTATCAGTTTACCCTTTGTGGTACGCACGGTGCAGCCGGTGTTACAAGAGTTCGACAGTACGATGGAGGAAGCGGCTTCGACGCTTGGCGCCAGCCGCTTACAGATTTTTTCCCGCGTGATTTTTCCGAATGTGTTTCCGGCATTGTTGACCGGATTTGCGTTAGCGTTTGCGCGTGGTGTCGGTGAATACGGCTCGGTCATTTTTATTGCGGGCAATCTCCCCTATGTGTCGGAAATCGTACCCTTGATGATCATCACCAAATTGGAACAATACGAGTATGCCGGCGCTACTGCGATTGCGCTGACCTTGCTGGTCATCTCGTTTATTTTGCTATTACTGATTAATTTGCTGCAACTTTGGGTTCGCAAAAGATCGGGCCAACTCTAGCCAAGAGAGGATTATTTATGAATAGCATTGCGCTTTCCCAACCCGTCAGTCAATCGAGTCGTCAACAACAAGCGCTCGTTGATCCTTTTTGGCTCAGGGCATTACTCATTTCGATAGCGGTAGGCTTTATCATTTTATTTTTGATTTTACCGCTGATCATTGTTTTGCTGGAAGCCTTTTCAAAAGGTTTTGGCGCTTATGTCAGTGCATTAGCCGAGCCGGATACCCAGTCAGCAATTCGCTTGACCTTATTAACCGCTTTGCTGACCGTGCCAATGAATACGGTATTCGGTCTTACGGCGGCTTGGGCGATTACCCGTTTTGAATTTCGCGGCAAAAGCCTGTTAACGACGCTGATTGATTTACCGTTTTCGGTATCGCCGGTCATTTCGGGCCTTATCTTCGTATTGTTGTTCGGATCCCAAGGCTGGTTTGGTCACTGGTTGGCTGAACATGATGTCAAAATCATCTTTGCAGTTCCCGGCATTATTCTCGCGACCTTATTTATTACTTTTCCATTTGTGGCGCGGGAGTTAATTCCATTAATGCAGGAAATGGGCAGTGAAGAGGAGGAAGCGGCTTTATCGCTTGGTGCGAGCGGTTGGTTGACCTTTTTCAAGATTACCTTGCCGAATATCAAATGGGGCTTGCTCTACGGTATGTTGCTGTGTAATGCCCGTGCAATGGGCGAGTTTGGCGCGGTGTCGGTGGTATCAGGGCATATTCGAGGGCTTACCAATACCTTACCGCTGCACGTCGAAGTCAGTTACAACGAATACGATTTTGTCGCCTCTTTTGCCAGCGCTTCAATTTTGGCGGGACTGGCGATTGTGACGCTGATTTTGAAAACGATTCTGGAATGGAAGCAACAACGTGATCGTCAGGAATTGAGCCTGTAAGCGACCATGATCAGTCCCGGCAATTCTCAATTTTGAAGCCAAATAAAAGGTGTCGGGAAGGGTTAAGCGAAGCTGTCGGCAGCATGGATGCTGCCGTCAAGCCCCCATGGATGGGTTTACGGCGTGCTTCGATTAACCCTTCCCGACGCCGGACTATCCAAATTGAGAATTGCTGGATCAGTCCACTCCCACACACTAGAGAGACTTAAAATATGAGCATTATTCTTTCCGACATTAGCAAGCAATTTGGTACGTTTACCGCGCTTAATCATATCGATCTTGAAATTCCTGAAGGCGAACTCGTTGCCTTGCTCGGACCTTCCGGCTGCGGCAAGACTACGTTATTACGAATTATTGCAGGTCTTGAACGCCCTGATTCCGGACGCGTCCTGTTGAATGGTGAGGATAAAACCGAGCATCATGCGAGCCATCGCGGGATCGGTTTTGTATTTCAGCATTATGCCCTGTTCAGGCATATGACTGTGTTTGAAAACGTGGCGTTTGGGCTGCGCGTTAAAGACCGCAAAAGTCGCCCAAGTGAAGCGATGATTCGCAAAAAGGTTCATACTCTATTGGAGTTGGTGCAACTGGATTGGCTGCATGACCGTTACCCGGATCAATTATCCGGTGGTCAACGGCAGCGGATTGCCTTGGCGCGGGCCTTGGCGGTGGAACCTTCGGTTTTGTTGCTCGACGAACCGTTCGGAGCTCTCGATGCAAGTGTGCGTAAAGATTTACGCCAGTGGCTTCGGCACCTGCATCATGATCTGAACGTGACCAGTATTTTCGTGACTCATGATCAAGAAGAAGCGATGGAAGTGGCAAGTCAGGTAGTGGTGCTCAATCATGGCCGAATCGAACAGCAGGGTGGACCGAGTGAAATTTACGATAATCCGGTCAATTCATTTGTCTCGCGTTTTATTGGCCATACCAATATTATTGATACCGAACAGGTTGATCAGATATGGCTGTCAAGCTCCGGTTTGATGCCCACCGATGCCAGCCAAAAAGTAGCTCATGTCAGACCGCATGATATCGAGGTCGTTAAAGATGCTGAAATTCCATCCCAAGCGGTATTGAAAGACTGGCAGCATTTAGGATCGTTGATTAGAATTGAACTGGTGGAAACCGGTTTGCAACATTTTAAAAATCCGATTTATGCCGAAATGCCTAACGAGCGCTTTAAACAATTACAGCTAGATCGGGGTGACCAAGTGGCGGTTAAAATCCGTAACGCACGTTGGTTTCATTAGACAACTAGAGTAGAAGGAATTTTTTGTTGAATAACTTAGCGCATTCGTAAGTGTATGAACCTAAATCAAATTGAATTATTGCGGGTGCTACAAGAAACCAATTTCAATCTGTCCAAAGCGGCTGAACGGATGTATGTCGTGCAATCGGCAGTCAGTCGCCAATTACAAATGTTTGAAACGGAACTCGGCGCGCCGCTGTTTGAGCGCAACGGCAAAAAGCTGATCGGCCTGACCGCACTTGGCCTACGCATTATGGATGAAGTTGCTACGATTAATCAGGCCAAACAGAATATTCAAAATATTGCCGCGGATTTTATGGATGGCGATCATGGTACGATCAATATTGCGACAACTCATGCCCAGGCTAAATATTTTTTACCGACGCCGGTTCAACGTTTCCGTGAAAAATATCCCGGTGTGCGCATTTATATGCAGCAGTCTTCGCCGGAAAACTTGATCGATCAATTGCACCAACATAAAGCTGATTTGGCGATTTGTACCGAAAAGGTTCAGGAAGATACCGATTTGATTACCAAACATTGTTATGACTGGCATCACGCGGTGGTAATGCCGCATGGTCATCCTTTGTGCGAAGGCGAACTCAGCCTTCAACGTCTGGCGACCTTTCCGATTTTGACCTATAGCTTTGGCTATACCGGGCGCTCGACCATTGAAAACGCTTTGAAAAAAGCCGGTTTGAATCTGGACATTGTCCTGTCGGCTGCTGATAGCGATGTGATTAAAACCTATGTGCGTTCGGGGTTGGGCGTTGGCTTAATTACCGGCATGGCTTACGATCCTGAAGTCGATGCCGATTTGGCGACGCGTAGTTTGAAGGGCTTAATTCCGAGCTCTTCGGCGAAAATCGCCTATCTGAAGAATAACTATCTACCTTCTTATATTGAACATTTCATTGCTGAATTATTAACTGCTGCGCAAGCGATTAAAGCTTAAGCATAGGAAATTAGCTGCAAAAGTTGTCAATTTCCTAAACTGCGGCATTATTATTGCTGAGAATCGAGTAATTATTAGCAAGATCTTTATGATAACCCCGGATTTATACGGGTCACGAAATTGACTATCAGGTATCAGACTATGTTAATCGGCTTACCAAAAGAAGTTAAAGATAACGAAAACCGGGTGGGTTTAACCCCCAGCACGGTCAAGGCACTTACCGAGCGTGGACATCAGGTATTGGTTCAACAAGGGGCCGGCGTGGGTAGTTCAATTTCCGATATCGAATATCAGGCGGCGGGCGCGCGCTTGGTTGCCACGGCAGATGACGCTTGGGCGGCGCAATTGGTGATCAAAGTCAAGGAACCGATTGCCTCCGAATACCAATATCTGCGCCCGGATTTGTTGTTATTCACCTATTTGCATTTGGCGTCCAACGAGGCCTTGACCGAGGAACTGCTGACGAACGGCACCATTGGCATCGCTTATGAAACCGTGCAGACTGCCGACGGTCGATTACCCTTATTGACGCCGATGAGTGAAGTCGCCGGACGCATGGCGACTCAAATTGGCGCAGTGTATCTGCAACGTTCGCATGGCGGACGCGGCGTGTTGATGGGCGGCGTGCCGGGGGTTGCACCGGCCAAGGTGGTTATTTTAGGCGCAGGCATTGTCGGCTCGAATGCCGCTCAAGTGGCGGTCGGGATGGGCGCGCAAGTGACGGTCTTGGATGTCAATTCCGACCGTTTAAAATATCTCGACGAACTGTATCGAGGTCAGTTGCAGACTCGCTATAGCGACAGCCACACGCTTGAAGAACATGTCTATCAGGCCGATTTGATTATCGGCGCGGTGCTCTTGGTGGGCAGGCGTGCACCGTGGTTGATTCGCCGGGAGATGTTAAGCAAAATGCTGCCAGGCGCCGTGATCGTCGATGTCGCGGTCGATCAGGGCGGCTGCGTTGAAACGACTCGGCCCACGACCCATAGCGAGCCGACCTATGTCGTCGACGGTGTTGTACATTATTGCGTTGCCAATATGCCCGGCGCAGTTCCCCGAACCAGTACCTTCGCCTTGAATAACCAGACCCGGCCTTATATTCTGCAACTGGCCGAACACGGCCTGGACGCCTTGCGTAACGAAACGGCTCTGCGTTCAGGTCTTAATACTTATCTGGGACAGCTGACTTGCGCGGCGGTGGCGGAAGCCTTCGGTTTGACGTATATTGATCCGCTTGAGGTATTGCGCCACTAGCATCGAGTGATGAAGCCTCTGACTAAATCTTGTAATGAGGCTTTTAAATTCTGATGAAAACAAGCTATCGCACCGCCCCGGTGCCGTCGACCGAAATTCCGGCGGGTATTCCATTCATTATCGGCAACGAACTTGCCGAACGCTTCAGTTATTACGGCATGCGCGCCATTTTGGTGGTCTTTATGACCCAATATTTGGTCGATGCACAGGGCCACCCCGCACCGATGACTGAAGCGGCTGCCAATGCCTACTTTCATTTATTTGTCTCGCTGACCTACTTTACCCCCTTTTTCGGCGCCTTACTCGCCGATACCGTACTCGGCAAATATCGCACTATTTTATTGCTGTCGATGGTCTACAGTATTGGGCATTTTTGTCTCGCGCTCGACGATACCCGGACCGGCTTATTGGTCGGCCAGTCCCTGATTGCGCTCGGGGCGGGCGGCATCAAGCCCTGTGTCTCTGCGCATCTCGGCGATCAATTTGGGCACAGCAATCAACATCTGTTGAGTAAAGTATTCAGTTGGTTTTACTTATCCGTCAATGCCGGCGCCTTTGTGTCGATGTTGCTGGTGCCATGGTTGCTGCAGCATTACGGTGCCAAGACTGCTTTTGCAGTTCCAGGCGTGCTGATGTTTTTGGCGACCTTAATCTTCTGGTTGGGACGCTACCGTTTTGTGCATATTCCACCGGCAGGCTTGCGCTTTGTCCGCGAAGCATTGAGTGGTCCGGGGCGCATTATTTTGGCGCGTTTGTGCGGCATTTATCTATTAATCGCCATGTTTTGGGCGCTATTCGATCAAACCGGTTCATCTTGGGTCTTGCAGGCCCAGCACATGGATCGAATGATGTTCGGCGTCGAAGTCCTGCCTTCGCAAATTCAGGCGGCTAACCCCTTGTTGATCATGGTGTTGACGCCGTTATTCTATAAAGTTGTTTATCCCCTACTATCTAAAGTGATGCCTTTGACTGCGCTTGTCAAAATTGCGCTCGGTCTGTTTATTTCAGTGATCGCTTTCGCGTGGGTCGCCTGTTTGCAGATGCTGATTGACGCCGGGCATCATCCGGCGATTGCTTGGCAGCTTGTCGCCTATGTATTGCTGACCTCGGCTGAAGTTATGGTCTCGATCACTTGTCTCGAATTTTCTTATACCCAAGCCCCGAGTGTGATGAAATCTTTTGTGATGTCGATGTACATGGCATCGGTTGCGCTCGGTAATCTATTCACCAGTGCTGTCAATTATGTGATCGATAATCCAGACGGTTCTAGCAGATTACCGGGAGCCAGTTATTTTTGGTTCTTCGCATTGTTAATGATCGTTACAGCCTTGGCCTTTGCTTGGTTCAGCCGAAATTATCAGGAGCGTAGTTATTTGCAGGATGAGGTTTAATTGGCGGTCGACCATTGTGCTATCGGTATTTCTGAGGGTCGCGTTAGCAATTGAGAGAGGAGTTGCCCTTGCAGGCAGTTCAAACTTTATGCGGGAGTAATTAATGTGATGTTTTTCGATCAAGCATTTAACAATGGCGGATTCAACTCCGAAGTGCAATCGCCAATAATAGGATATTAAGGAAGGCTAACTGATATAGTGCCAAGCTTTTTTCTATCCGACTAAAGACGAGAATGAACTTGAAAGACTACCATCAGTTAACCCAAGCACTAAGATACCA
>CANNKG010000101.1 GCA_947505105.1 Methylococcaceae bacterium
CACCTCATTCGCCTGGATCAACACCATCTTCCTGGTCATGAACCTGTTGATCCTGGAAAGGATCTTTTTTGCCTTCAGTAAATTCAGCCCTGCTGGTTTGATGCAAGCATTCGGACGAGTCCTTGAGCAATGCTTTGTAATCCTGTGTGCCGATTTCAAACTGTCCGCACGGCTACAGCATTCCAGTGGCTGATATACTGAGCAAACTCTATTTATTTTGATTGCATTTTGATGCTCTGGACTCAGCTTGCTTTCATTGGCAAGTGAAAATGAAACACCTTTGAAATAAGAACTGGTTTGATACCACCACGTAATAGGGAAACGTGATAATCCTTTGCCGAGATCCGCCATAAAAATAAGCGGAGACGTTAATATACCTGTCTTCGGCCAATATTCGCCTTGTCTTTGATTGAATAAATGATCGCCATAAGTGGTTAAAAAACCAGAGCGCCAACTAATAAAAATGGGAAAGTAACCATCTTTTTCTATTAATTCAGCGATATTCACAAATTTATCATTCTCGTCATTTGGATCTGTTATTTTCTCTTTTGTGCTGTCAGGTGTGTTTAAACCGCCATGAATATAAATAACAATTTTATCTTTGCCATTTGCATGCAAGATATTCTGGAAATGCAAATCAGTTTCGGTTATTAAGTTTTGCTCATCGTCTACAATATTGCCATGTTTATTGATAGCAATAACATGGTTTTTGTAAGCTTCTTTTAACTGGCTTGAATTCGTCGTTGCACAACTGCCTAAGACTAGCGCAGATGCTACTGACGCAAATAATTTAAACATATACTTTTACCTTGTGCTTTGTTATAGATAGTTTGTTTTTGTAAAGCCCGAGTATTGTCTGTTCAAGTTTCTATAAAGGTTTTCGTAGAGAGAAATTAGATTTAGAAAGCCGGGGTAGGGTAGGCTGCGCGTACCAAAACAAATACAACAGATGGTGATCAGGGTACGCGCAGTTTGTAGCCTGGATGAAACGAAGTGAAATCCGGGAAGACCTAAGCTCACTTGAACCTGGATTCCGCAAGCTCCATCCAGGCTACCTTGCTACCTTGCTGAAAGCGTTCAAGTAAATTTACTGTAAAAAACCAAGTACCACCCGGTACAAATGCGCGTCGATAGTTGGTATCGTTTTAGATTGCGGGGGCAAGTATGAGTATTTTAACGAATGATACCGACAGTTTGCGTACTAAGCAGACCAAAATTAGACTTGAATATCGTGGATAGAATATAGCATATGATATTGGAGCAGTCATCATTCCTCCGATTACGCTCCGCTAATCGGAGCTACGCGGGCTATTGGCCTTGCGTGGCGGTAACGAAACCACCCGCTCCAAATGGGTGGCCTGCTTTGCCATGAGGTCTTCGAAAATAGCATCAGCGTTATAGTTAAACTGACGGGCGTATTCGTCTCTAAGTGCGCGCGTTTCGCTAACAATGAGGTCATTCCACATATTTATTCCTCCGTAAGTTCCAATGGGGTGCATATAACGGGTGGTTCGTAGCCATGTGCCCGGCAAGTAGCTTCGATTTTAGGTCGCGGGGCGTTAGCAATATGAGTGCAATTCCATGTGAGTAAATACTCGATACCATTCACAACGGCAATAGCAACATGATAAGCATCTGCTTCGGCTTTCGCAGGCAGCGCGTGATCTTCGATGAGTGCTTGCGCCAAAACTCGGACTTCCTGGGAAATTTGGAGCAATGGCAGATCGCCGATTGCGGTCAAGCGACGCTCTGAGGCTTCTGGATGGCCTTTACTAGCTTCAGATATGACGAGTTCAGACACAAAAACGCTGTAATGGGGTCGTTACGATTCCCACCACTCCAATGTCACACTTTGGTTTGCCATGGCGCGTAAATCGTTACTTGGTCGTGCCGTCAAATAGCTGAAAAAGGACGTTTCGATATAAACAGATGCTTTCAAAGAACCTCCAATTTTGTTAGCCCAGCGGCGGATTATGCAATCAACGCCATTCGCTCCGTTTATGGTGGTTTGCCTATCGGCGAAACCACCTTACCGCGTTAAAACCGCCATAAAAAAGCGCGCCCCGCATGAGCGTATTGTCAAGCCGCATTCAATAACTTACTGGCTAACTTCCTGCTCACTGTAGGCGATGGCAAAGGTTTTCCCTCATTTTTGATAGTTTCAATCCATTCACTCACAATCTGACAAAGTTCGGTATAGACTTCAATCTCATCATCTCCATGACAGCAAGCATCGATTATTCCAGGACAAGAACCAATAAAACATCCATCTTCATCAGACCATTCAACAATTTTGATATAGCGGTCGCTTTCTTTCATGATTTTGACTCCATAATTTTTTTCTTAGTCTCGCGAATTTGATAGGGTTTAGCATCATCTGAGAGTTGCCCGGAGATAGTAATACGGCTACCGTTTGGATGTCCATAGTTTCTATGGCTACCTTTGCCGCCCCTATTAACAAAACCGGCTATTTCCAAATCACGAACAAGTTGTTTAATCTTTGGCGGCATTTTTTATTTCAATTATTTGATTTTTTATATTGAAATGTCGGGAACAAAAAGCGGTTGCCCGACCTACCTTGCTAAAAAAATACAATAGATGGGGGTCATGGTACGCGCAGCGTACCCTGGCTCCGTTTATGGTGGTTTGCCTATCTGCAAAACCACCCTACCGCGTTTTGGGCCAATGACTTGGATTGCGAGCATTATGCAACACAGCCAAGATATGTACGAGATTACCCCGCGCTGCATAAAACAAAGCGTAAGGGAACCGAGGAAGAAGTGCGCGGCGAACATTGGGAATCACCTCAGCATAAAGCAGTGGTGCTTGCTCCAGTCGTTTTAGCTGTAACTCGATTGCGGCAATGAATTCCTCACCGAGACCGGGACTCTGTAATTCATACTATTCTTGAGCTTCCCTAGTTTCACGCAACGCTCGCGAGGAAAACTTTAGGTGGAACGCCATGAACCATTTTTAAGGCGTGATTTTACCTGATCCCAAGAATAACCAGCTTCTGGGTTTGCCTCGAATTCCTCTAGTCGTGCCTCAAGTTCAGCCTTTAGCACAGGCGAAATTTCTAGCGCTTCAGGAACCGCTGCAACACTGTCCCAGATGAGTTCAACGAGACGAATACGCTCCTGTACCGGAAGCTCAAGAATGTCGGCAATAGAAATATTGTTCATCGTAAATATTGTACCCATTTTCGGAAAATGCGCTAATTAATATTAGCTTGAACCTGGATTCCGAAAGCTCCATCCAGGCTACCTTGCTATTTTAAAAGGACGTTTTGCCTTTACCTGTTGGATTGTTTCTCGTAATAAATCAATTTTTCGAACCAGCAAATCATTCTGAAAGCGTTCAAGTAAATTTACTGTAAAAAACCAAGTACCACCCGGTACAAATGCGCGTCGATAGTTGGGCATAGTTTTATTTTGCGGGGGCAAGTATGAGTCATCATTCCTCCGATTACGCTCCGCTAATCCGAGCTACGCGGGCTTGAGCGCAATGTTAGGCTGTGGATAAATATAAAGCCAAGGTATCAAAGAATAATAAAAATGAATTACTTTGGCCCGATTGATTCCCCATCGCCAGAAAGCAACTCTGATAACAGCTCAGGAGAAAGGTTCTTTATTTTTTCTTCGAGTTTTCTATCATACTGTCGATCATTAGGCTCTTTGCCTTTCGAAGCCTTGCGTGCGTATTGCTGCACAAATCGACTAATTTGATCTGTTATGGCCTTGTTGCACTTTAACGCTTCTCGCTTGAATGGTGGGTTAGAATTTTGTGCCTCAATTTCAACGCTTGCACCCATTGACTCTAAAGTATGAATTAGTGCTTCTGCTTTTTTAAGATCGCTTAAATCTAATTTTAATAACTCTCTTTTTTTAATTAAACGAGCGGTTCTTTTTAATTCGGTGCCTTTTAAATTAGTGCACATTTGAATTCGCTGGCAGTACGCTTTAAGTGACCAGCTATTGCCGCTTGCCCACGCATGGGCATCAGACCATTCTTTAATATGCAATATTGTCATACTGATAATGAATTGCCTAACGTATTGTATACGACATTTTGTCCAATACTCCAAAGCCAAGTAGGGTGGGCAAACAGCTTTATCGTTTGCCCACGCGGGACGATTACCATGTTAAATGGTGGGCAAAAAAGCACTGCCCACCCTACCTGACTGCCCTGTCTTTGCAATTTGGTCGAATCGGCAGGGTGCCGTGAAGGTTGGGGTATTGACGACGAGCGCCTCCAAATGCTCAGATGCTGCTGGGCAATCACGTTCAACGCATACCGAAATGCAATTTCTTTCCTAGCCGCCTAACGTAGAAGTGAGGGGGGCGAGCGTCTTTATCGCGAAGCTCCCCTCGACTGCCAGTTTAGCCATCATTGCATTGGCTGCCTGATGATAGTTTTCCATCTCGATGGATCAGCTTTACGAATATCGCTCAAGTAAATTTCATGATGCTTTCCTATCCGCTGGCCTCTGGAGTCAATGAACTGATGCACCTTCTCAATCGTCGGCCCTTCTTCGGAGAACGGCCCAATATGCAGGACTTGCGCGCAACTACCTTCCGAAAAGGCTTCTAGACGAAGCTTGGAAATAGCTGTTGGGTTCTTATTCCTTTTTACGTCGGCAATAGCACTGCCGATCATTCCCGGTGTAACAAAGGAGGGCTGCATAATCATCATTGTCCATTTCCAGTTTGACTTGTCAGTGGTTGTAAACCTCGACATATCATCAGCCCACCATAGACCTTCCAAGGGCATGACCCCATAGTCGATTGCCGACGCTCCCTTCTTGACCATGAATTTCACGGTATAGGAAACCATGAACAGAGCCTCAACGGCATCGGAGTATGCCCGTGAGGTATTGGGATCGCCCTCACCATCCAGCATCAGGTAATTCATCGTTGGAACATCAACCTGGACAACCTCTTTGGCTGAAGGTTGATACAGATGCTTCAATTCCTTCTTGAGATCAACTTTCTCCATAGATGCTCCTGATGATGGCTAACGTAAAGCTAACCGGGCGCGGCACGGAAAGCTGAAAAATAAAACCGCATTTTAACCGCGCTCCGGTTGAGCGCAAAGTTAGGCCAATGTTGTAATGTGAGAACTGACCCCGTTCACTCCACTGCTAAATCTTCACCCCATCTGCGCGGGCTATAGCTATACGAGATTTACCGAGTCAGCATTGAGATTGCACAAGGACCCTGTCCTACCGGTATGGCGTCGACCAATGAGGCCTTTAGAGGATCAGATACATCGATAACGCTCACTGAGTTACGCGCACCCACCATTGCGGGTGATCTTGGAAAGGCTACAGCAAACAATTCTTTTAAGTCGGGATTTAGCACTAAACCTCGTGGAGTGGGACCAACAGATACCCTGTGAACCACTTGATTCTGGTTTAGGTCGACAACAGCGATTTCATTTGTTACCTCCGTGCTAAGGAAGACGTAATTACGGTCTGGTGAAAGCACGGCTTCGCGACCACCAAAACCGACAGGAATTCTTGTAAGTTCCTTCCCGGTGTTATCGTCCAATATTGACATATAATCTGCCATGGTATTTGCGACGTAGGATCTCCCGCTTAAAGAGTCAATTGCTACACTATACGGCCGAGCATCAAACCCTACGCTCATTGCCTTGGCCATGAAGATATTTTGAATTCCTTGTGAATAGTCAAGTGTTACAACAACGTCTGAGCCCCAAAAGCATACATTCACAGAATTCTTGCCTGGCAAGACCCCCATATGACGCGGGTTCAAACCGACCCCAATTTCATCTATCTGGCTTCTTCTCAATATGTCTACTACAGATATCGTATTAGAACCAGAATTAGAAACAAACGCGTATTTTCCATCTTCGGAGATCGCGAGACCTCTCGGTGCCTGTCCAACGGTAATTCGAGAGACCTCCCTATTTCTAAATTGGTCTATCACTGATAGAGTATTTCCTGCCGTATTGCAGACATATCCGAACATTTTAATATTATCGAACTTCACTGGACCTCTCGGACTCCCACCTACAGGAATACGAACCAACTCTTTCCTTGCTTTTGCATCGATGACCGATAGGTCATCAGAATCTGTATTTGTCGTATACAAAAACACATCAGATTAACACATCAGATTGCATTTTCATCGAATTCTCCTCTCGTGTTGTAGAAATCATCGGAAGCCAATCGTTGCATATCGGCTTCCGAGGACGTTGGAAAGCCTAACGTAATGTATACGACATTTTGTCCAATACCCCAAAGCAAGTTGTCGTATAATCATAAAAATTAAATTTTTTCATATAATAATCAATTAATTATATAGAAGACGGGCTAAGTTGGTAAACAAATACGACATCTGTCTTGCTCAAAAGTTAATGGCTCATCAGCGTAATAGAATTCGTTTTAAGCGTTTAGTCTGAGTACTGGGAAAGCTATGTTAGTTGGATTAGCAGTTTTCCTAAAATAAAGCCGACCGGGTTTGATTTAGTCGACTTACGCATTTTGCCCCTTCAACTCATGCAACTGCATATTAATCATCTTCAGCGTCGCCAGGATAGCCGCAAAGACTTGATCCGAATGGACCGCGCGGGTCTTGCGCAGTTCCCCGTTGCAATTCCAGGTGATCACGCATTCGGTTAAGGCGTCGGTTTGACCGCCTTTCGGGATTCTGATTTCGTAATCCGCTAAGGTCGGCAGGTCGTAGTCATGTTCTTGCATCACTTTACTGATGGCATCCATAAAGGCATCGAAACCGCCGTTGCCGTAGCCGGACGCAATGTGTTTAGTGCCGTTGACGTTGACTTTAATACTGACGGTCGAACTCAGTTCATAGCCGCTGGTGACTGAGCAGTGCAGCAGTTTAATATGTTGGTAATCTTTGGATTCCAGGACGTCGGCAATAATAAACGGCAGGTCGTCGGTGGTGATCATCTGTTTGGAATCGCCAAGGCTGACGATGCGTTCCAGAACTTTCTTTTGGTGTTCTTCGGATAGGTCCATTTCCAGCTGTTCGAGGTTTTTCTTCAGCGAGGCTTTGCCGCTCATTTTACCGAGCGCATAGCTGCGGGTTCTGGAAAAACGTTCCGGGCTTAATTTGGTTTTATAGAGGCCGCCTTTCTGGTCGCCATCGGCATGGATACCGGCGGTTTGGGTGAAGACATCGGCGCCCATAATTGGCGTGTTCGCAGCAATCCGTTTGCCGGAAAAATTTTCGATCATATTGCTGATGCGCATCAGATGGGTTTCATCAATCGCCAGCTCCATAGCCATTTTATCGCGCAACACCACCGCCACTTCGGCGAGCGAAGCATTACCCGCGCGTTCGCCGAGACAGTTGATAGTGCAGTGAATCGAATTAACGCCAGCCCGCACCGCCGCCATCACATTCGCGGTTGCGAGGCCGTAGTCGTTATGCGGGTGAAAATCGAATTGCACTTCGGGATAACGGGTGCACATATCGCTAAAGCTGTTGAACACTTCTTCGGGTGATAATACGCCTAGGGTGTCGGGCAGCATAAAGTGCTCGATACCGAGGGGACGCAGGAAGTCCATCAAGGCATAAACGTAGTCAGGCTTATCATGATAGCCATTCGACCAGTCTTCAAGATAGACGTTAACGCGCAGGCCTTTTTCATGGGCATAAGCCACGGTTTTTTGAATATCGGCACTGTGTTCGGCCAAGGTTTTGCCGAGTTGTTCGCGGCAATGCTTTTCGCTACCTTTGGTCAGAAGATTAATCACCTGACCACCGGTCTCTAAAATCCAGTCAACGCTTTTGGTATGATCAACAAAACCGAGCACTTCGACGCGTTCGCCGAAACCTTCTTGGCGCGCCCAGTGGTTAATTGCGCTGACTGCCTCTTTTTCACCGATCGACACGCGCGCCGAAGCCACTTCAATCCGATCCACCCGCAGCGATTGCAGCAGGGCCTTGGCAATGCTGACCTTCTCAGTGGGAGTGAAGGCGACGCCTTGGGTCTGTTCACCATCGCGCAGCGTGGTGTCCATTAAGCGGATTGTGCGTGGATTCGTGCTCATAGTCTTAAGTATAATTAAACGGTGTTACGCCCACAACCAAGGATAGCTTTGTTTATGACCTTGTTCGTACTGATCGATCTTATCGGCATGCAGTAAGGTTAAACCGATATCATCCAGACCGTTCAACAAATTACCTTTGCGAAAAGGGTCAATATCGAAGGTGAAGCCATTACCACCTGGCGTAGTGACTTTTTGTTCGGCCAGATCGATTACAAAACTCACACCTTCGTTGGCGCTGATTTCTGCCATCAGTGTGTCTAACTGCTCCTTGCTGACGACAATCGGTAAAATCCCGTTTTTGAAACAGTTGTTGTAGAAAATGTCGGCATAGCTGGTCGAGATAATGGTATTGAAGCCATAATCAGCAATAGCCCACGGCGCATGTTCGCGCGAGGAGCCGCAACCGAAATTGTCGCCAACGACCAGCACTTTTGCGCCGTTGAAAATCGGCTTATTCAATTCGAATTCGGCATTGTCGCTGCCGTCGTCGTTGAAACGCCAGTCATGAAACAGGTGCGCGCCGAAACCGCTACGTTCAACTTTTTTTAGAAACTGCTTCGGAATGATTTGATCGGTATCAACATTGCTGCGATTCATTAATGCGGCAATGCTTTCATGTTTGTTGTATGGTTCCATAAAATTTCAATCCGGATTAAAGATTACGAATATCGACGAAATGTCCGGCTGCCGCGGCTGCCGCTGCCATGGCCGGAGAGACCAGATGGGTGCGTCCGCCTTTGCCTTGACGACCTTCAAAGTTACGATTGGAGGTTGAGGCGCTGCGTTGGCCTTTTTTGAGTTCGTCGCCATTCATCGCCAGACACATTGAGCAACCTGGATCGCGCCATTCCCAGCCTGCTTCGATAAAGATTTTATCGAGACCTTCGGCTTCGGCTTGTTCCTTAACATGATAAGAACCCGGTACAGCAATAGCGGTAACGCCCGGTGCAACTTTGGTACCTTTGGCAACTTCAGCGGCGATTCGGAAGTCTTCGATACGGCCATTGGTACAGGAGCCAATAAAGACGAAATCAATGGGGATATCGGTGATTTTGGTATTTGGCGCCAAGCCCATGTAGGTGAGGGCGCTTTCGCAAGCCTTGCGTTTACCTTCATCGCTGAAGCTTTCAGGTGCTGGGACGGTGGCATCGACGCCGATCACTTGTTCAGGGGAAGTGCCCCAGGAAACTTGCGGTGCGATTTCTGCCGCATCCAAGGTAATGATGCAATCGAAGGTCGCATCCGGATCGCTCGGCAAACTTTGCCAGTAGGCTAAAGCTTTGTCCCAATCGGCGCCTTTCGGTGCGAATTCGCGGCCCTTTAAGTATTCGTAGGTTTTTTCGTCTGGAGCAACCAAACCTGCACGCGCACCGGCTTCAATCGCCATATTGCACAGGGTCATGCGGCCTTCCATGGTCAGATCTTTAATTGCAGATCCGGCGTATTCGATGACATAACCGGTACCGCCAGCCGTGCCGATTTTGCCGATAATCGCAAGCGCGATATCTTTAGCGGACGAAAATTTAGACAAGGCGCCATTGATTTGAACCAACATGGTCTTGGATTTTTTTTGCGGCAAGGTTTGGGTTGCCATGACGTGCTCGACTTCCGAAGTACCAATACCGAACGCCAATGCGCCGAATGCGCCGTGTGTTGCGGTATGGCTGTCGCCACAGACCACGACCATGCCGGGATGAACGAAGCCATGTTCCGGGACGACGACGTGAATAACACCATTATTCGGACTTTTCATGTCGTACAGATTCAAACCATTGTCCCGGCAATTATCGGCCATGGTTTCAATCTGTTTTTTCGCAATCGGATCGGCAATCGGTTTATCGCGGTCTTTGGTCGGAACGCAGTGATCCATGGTCGCCAAGATGCTATGCGGGTTGCGTACCTTGCGACCGGATAATTTTAAGCCTTCAAAGGCTTGCGGACTAGTGACTTCGTGCATCAGGTGTCGATCGACGTAAAGCAGAGGCGCCTGACCTTCCGCTTCAACAACCAGATGACTATCCCAAATTTTTTCGTACATGGTTTTTTTCATGGCGTATTCCAAAACTTACCTAACGCTGAGAGCGTTTGTGGGGAGTGATTAAGGTCAATCAAAACATAACTAAAAGGTTATGAGTAATCGAACATTATCGCTTAAAAATGCCTGAGTTGGCAATGTGTTGCTTGAGTTTGTTGATTTAGAAGGGCTTGACGACGGCTAAAATAATGATGCCCACTAAAAACAACACCGGGATTTCATTCATCCAGCGAAAATAGACATGCGAATGTTGATTACGATCATGTTTGAATTCTAAGAGCCATTTGCCACAGAAAACATGATAAATCAACATGAGTATCAGCATAGTCAATTTCATATGCAACCAGCCGCTATGTCCATACAGCGCCCAAGCATAATCGACCAGCATCCAAATACCGAAGGTGAAGGTCAGAATCATGCCCGGCGTCATAATGCCGAAAAACAGTTTACGTTCCATCACTTTAAAGCGTTCGTTGCTGATTTCATCATCGCTCATCGCATGATAGACATACAGGCGCGGTAAGTAGAACAAACCCGCGAACCAGGTGACCATAAAAATTAAGTGTAAAGCTTTTAACCAAAGCATAATTGTCCCTTAAAGTAATTGTTCAATTTGGGTTGCCAAATCTTTCGGCAAGGCGCCAATAAATTTAGCCAAGATAATTCCGTCTTTACTAATTAAAAAAGTGCTTGGCGTCAATTGCACGCGGCCAAAGGCGTTGGCGTATTCGCCTTTTAAATCCAGTGCGATCTGATATGGGAGCTGTTTCATACGCGTCATTTCGACAACATGACTGGGAATATCGTAATACATCGAAATCCCGATAATCTCCAAGCCTTTGGGGTGAAAGTTTTGATACAGTTCAGTCAGGTGTGGAATTTCCCGGATACATGCTGCGCAATCGGTTGCCCAAAAATTAATCAGCAACGGTTTGCCGCGTAATGCCGATAATTCAATAGTAGCGCCGCTGAGACTTTTGATATTGAGTTCAGGCACCGGAATCGGTGTGTAAGGTCGCCAAAGTCCGAGCAAGATTCCGCCAAGCACGATCCCGCAGAAGATCAGTAGACGTTGTTTAGTGAAGAAGGAGAGCATCGAGTTAGGAATGGATAGGTGCATTGAGGATAAGGTGTTTGGAGTTTTTTTGAGATTATAACAAAGCTGTTAGGCTAGTAACTCTACTTTTAGTCAAATCCTGGATCGTATATGGTAGCCCGTTTAGTAAATCAAGCTTTTCGTAATGCTCATTTGTTTAATGCTTGCTGAAGTAGGATGTTTTGTGTGATTATTTTCATCCATATATTTATTTGTTAGTCCTAATGTATCTTGCCCTCTTTAAGTTGTTGGCCTTCGTTGCCTTTGTTTATGCCGCTTTTTGCGTAGCTCTGTTCGCATTTCAACGCTCTTTGATCTACTTCCCACAACCATTGGAGATCAAGGCACCCCAGTCGATAATGACCCTCCCTGTTGAAGATGCAGAACTTTTTGTAACAATCCGGGCACATGCGGGTCCGAAAGCCATTATCTATTTTGGCGGTAACGCCGAAGACGTTTCCGTAAATCTCCCTTCGTTTGAAAAGTCGTTTCCTGACTACGCTCTTTATCTTCTTCACTACAGAGGCTACGGCGGCAGTTCCGGCAAGCCCTCAGAGGAAGCCATTCAAAATGACGCTCTTATCCTATTTGACAAGGTTCGAGCGGAGCATCAGGATATTGCTGTTATCGGTCGTAGTTTAGGCACAGGCGTTGCTGTGCGCTTGTCCAGCCAACGTCCCGCGTCTCGCCTTATCCTTGTTACGCCGTTCGATAGCCTCCAGGAGATTGCCGCCGACCAATTTCCCTATGTTCCTGTCAAGTGGCTGTTGCGTGACAACTATGATTCTGGAAAGTACGCCTCAAAAATCACAATTCCAACGGCAATTATCGCTGCTGAGAATGATGAGGTGATTCCAAGTGCAAGTACCAAGAAGCTGTTCGAACGCTTTGGTAAAGGAATTGCGTCCATGACGGTCATACCCTCGACCGGGCACAATACTATATCTTACCGTACTGAATATCTGGCGGCCATTAAGTCGGCGCTATGAATTAGGCTAACCTATCATCAACCCGGACTGGCGCGGTAACCCGTAAGACAGATAAAATGTAAGGTGGTTTCACTTTAGTGAACCACCACAAACGCAGCGACAAAACCGAACCTTAGATATAATTACTTTCGTAAATTTGTTAAACTAAACTAACTGGACTTAGTTTATTTGGAAGTTTTTATGCAAACAGTCAATATTCACGAAGCGAAAACCCATCTTTCACGTTTGATTGATCAAGCAGCAAAAGGTGAGCCGTTTATTATTGCTAAAGCGGGTAAACCCCTGGTTAAAGTGACGCCGTTGGAGATGCCAATGCCTACTCAAGTTTGTCGCTTAGGCTTTTTGGCCGGACAGATTTCTGTGCCTGAAGACTTTGATCGAATGGCTAGCGCTGAAATTGAACAGCTTTTTGGCGACGTATGAAGCTTTTACTGGATACGTATCTCTTGCTATGGGCGGCTGGTTCGCCTGAGCAATTGCCTTTAGCTGCTCGTCAATTGATGGAAAACGAACATAACGAATTGTTTTTTAGCCCAACTAGCCTTTGGGAAATTGCTATCAAGCATAGTCTTGGACGTGAGGATTTTCGAGTTGACGCGCGGGTCTTGCGCCGAGGCTTACTGGATAATGGATATATTGAAATTCCGATTGTCAGCGAGCATACGGTTTTCATTGATAGTCTGCCGCTAATCCACAAAGATCCATTTGATAGAATCTTAATTGCGCAAGCGACAGTGGAAGGCATTACGTTGCTAACGATGGATGGGCTTATAGCTAAATATCCGGGTCCGATAATGAAAGTTTGAAATCGTAACTGCCAAGCTAAGTAATCCCGCTTAATCAAAAAAACCACCAAATCTTGCTCGAATATCCGGGCAGGATTTAAGTCGGCTACCAATTTAAGGTGGGATACTCACTCAACAAAGATTAACCGTCCGTCCTTAGTTTGTCGAAGGATGGACGGTTAATCCGCTTATGGTTCGACAAGCTCACCACGAACGGATTAACCTATGTTGTCCCGCCTTAGTTGGTAGCTAATAAGTCCAGTTGTTCTATTTTTGCTAAGGCAATAAATAAACTGGCGGCTAGGGCTGGCTTTAATTTAGTACTCATTTCTCCCAAAGAAATCTCCAAAGTCACAAAATTAAATCAGGTTTCGACGGGGTATAATCACTTCAATGCTGGACGGGTTTTGTAAACCCTTATGTCAATCTAAAAGGAGTACATCATGCCTATCATCACGCAGCTCTCTCAATTAGATTTAAATAAAACTTATAGTTATGCCGATTATCTAACTTGGCGCTTCGATGAAACGGTTGAGTTGATTAAAGGTAAGATTATGTTGATGTCTCCTGCGCCGAGTGTTAGGCATCAACGCATTTCAATGAATCTTAGTGGATCGCTATTTAACTTTTTCAAACGAAAACAATGTCAGGTTTTCGCCGCGCCCTTAGATGTTCGTCTGTACGATCGAAAAAAGTCTATTTTGGCCAGCCAAGATATTCATACTGTGGTGCAACCGGATTTATGCGTGATCTGTAATCCCGAGATTTTAGACGAGCAAGGGTGTAACGGTGCGCCAGACTGGATTATTGAGATTTTATCCAAAGGTAATTCGAAACGGGAAATGCAGATTAAATATCAACTGTATGCTGAAAGCGGAGTTCAGGAGTTCAGGAGTTCAGGAGTTCAGGAGTACTGGATTGTCTATCCTAACGATCAAGTCATTAATCAATTTGTGTTAGACGAGCAGGGACATTACCAATTAAACGCAATGTTCACGGATGATGATGTTGCAATACCGCAGCTATTTCCTGATTTAGGAATTGGCTTGACTGACGTTTTTGAAACTTGGGCGAGTGAATAGTCTGATATATTCGCGATCTTTTCTATTTGGTTTAGAATTAGGCTAATTTTTTAATTAGTTTATGGAACCTTTCCTTGCAATGAATTTTGAAATTGTTTGTTTTGATTGTGATAGTACCCTGAGTAAGATTGAGGGTATCGATGAGCTGGCTAAACGAGTAGGTTTGGGTGAGCAAATGGCGGCCTTGACGACAGCGGCAATGAATGGGGAAGTGCCGCTTGAAGCGATCTATGCCAAGCGTTTGGATTTGATACGCCCGGATGCGGATGCGATTACCTGGGTTGCTCAGCTTTATATTGACTTAATAACGCCGGGAGCCTTGGAAACTGTTCAAGAACTGCAACGACAGGGGAAGCGAGTTCATATTATCAGTGGCGGCTTGCGTCAGGCGATTTTACCCTTGGCCGATCATTTAGGGGTGCCGCATGAGCAGGTGCATGCTGTTGATGTCTTTTTCAACGCGGATGGCAGCTATCAGGGTTTTGATCATGAATCCGCACTGGCAAAAACTGGCGGTAAAGCCCAAATTTGCAAGCAGATTAATTCAAGAGCTGTACCGATGGTAATGGTCGGTGACGGTCAAACCGATCTTGAAGCTCAACAGGCTGGCGCGACCGTGATCGGGTTTGGCGGGGTGGAAGCGAGGCCCGCCGTGATTAAACGGGCCGATTTTTTTACTCACGGTCCATCGTTACAAGCAGTGCTGGAATTTATCTGTTGAGTAAAAGCTGCTCAACTCTTGCCAAATCGTCTGCTGTATCAACCCCGGCAGGCGGTGTTTCCGGCACGACTTTAACCAGGATCGGTTCGCCTTGCCACAAGATTCTGAGTTGCTCCAGTGATTCGATTTGTTCCAGCGGCGATCTTGGCCATTGGCAATAACGATCCAGAAAGTTGACACGGTAGGCGTACATGCCAATATGGCGGTAATGCGGCATCAGGCTGGAAAGTTCGGCTTGGGTTTTGGCGAACAAATCCCGATCCCAAGGAATCGGTGCCCGGCTAAAATACAAGGCAAAACCCGCCTGATTCAGCACAACTTTGACGGCATTCGGATTGAATAGTTCTTCGCTATCGTGAATTTCGGCTGCGAGCGTTGCGATACCCATTTCGGCATGTTCTTGCATGGCGCTCGCAAGCGTTTCGATATAATTTTCAGGAATTAGCGGTTCATCTCCTTGCAGATTGACGATAACGTCATCTTCGTGCCATTGGCACAGACGGGCAACTTCGGCAATTCGCTCCGTGCCGCTCTGATGGTCGGGCGAAGTCATTAACACCTTCAGTCCAAGCGCACTGACCGCATCGAAAATTCGCTGATCATCGGTCGCAATGACAATTTCACCAGCGCTGGTCGCTTTGGCGCGCTCGCAAACGTGAGCAATCATCGGCTTGCCGGCAATCGGCAGCAAAGGTTTTCCGGGTAAGCGCGATGATCCGAAACGTGCAGGGATGACAATTTTGAACGATGGACGCTTAGTGGAGAGCATCGTATTCTTCGAGCGAAATGACGCGTGCCTCATCTTCCAGCATGACCGGAATGTCATCTCGGATCGGAAACGCGAGTCGGTCGGCTTTACATATCAATTCCTGCTGTTGTTTTTGGTAACGCAAAGGGCTTTTACACAGGGGGCAGGCGAGTATTTCGAGTAAGTTTGGATCCATAAGGTTCTCTCAATGAATAGTTAAAATTGACTGCGGAAGGGACTTAAATTAGTCCTTTTTAAAGCGCCATTATATAGGTGATTCGCGGCTTACGTAGACTAAATCACAATCTTAAAACCAAACTAAAATGTTTATGAGATAATTAGCCGAAACTAACTACCAATTAGCACAGAAATTAAGGAAACTCCATGTTCTCATTGCAAACCATCTTTGGTAAAGGTGATAAATTTTATGGTTTACTGGAAGCAAGCGCTGAATCAGCGAGCGCTTCCGCGAAAGCGTTGATTGAATTGCTCAGTACTCCGGCGACCGAACAATCCCTGGAGAAGTTTAAAGAAGCACGCCGACGTGAGAAAGACTTATTTGGACAAATCAGTGAAGAATTAGTTAATACCTTCGTGACGGTCCTGGAACGCGAAGATATAGAGGCATTAAGTAGTGCACTGTACAAAATACCCAAGATCGTTGAAAAATTTGCCGAACGCTATACCTTGGCAACTTCACGCATTGGTAATGTAGATTTCAAAAGTCGCGCGGCGATGCTGGAACAAGCGTGTGAGGTCTTGGAACAAATGGTCGGTTTGCTGCGCAAAGGCATGGATCTCGATAAAATTAAAGATCTGAATGATCAATTGCAGGCGATTGAGGGCGAAGCGGATCGACAAATTCTGCAACTGTATCGTGAGGTATATGAGCATGAAACCGATCCGATTCAGTATCTCGTTAGAGTTGATTTGTTTGAAATACTCGAAAAAGCGATTGATCGCTGTCGGGATGCCGGAAATGTTGTTTACCACATTATCTTAAAAAATTCATAAAGGCTCGGTATGTTGACTTTGCTTTTGCTTGTCATTCTGACGGCCTTGATTTTTGAGTTTATTAACGGTTTCCACGATACCGCCAATTCGATTGCGACGGTGGTGGCTACCAAAGTGTTAACGCCGACTCAAGGTAACTCGCAAAAAATAACCTCCATTAATTCTGTTTAAATTTGAGGCTGGATAGTCATGTAGTATTTCGGTAGGGATGCGTCTCTTTCTATCCTATGGCTAATAGCTTTAAATGCCATTTTACTCATCTTCACGCCTTTTTGGTA
>CANNKG010000102.1 GCA_947505105.1 Methylococcaceae bacterium
GGCTCGCCATAATGACGTGGAAATGTGGGAAAAAGATAACATTCCTTACACTGTTCGAAAAAAACGCCAAGCTTTTTTCAACAATATTGCAAGCCAAAAATCGGGAGTAAAATAACTGGGACAGAGGGACTTATTTCGACAGCCTAGCCATGGTCTCTTGATTGAGCCCAACGGCTGGACGCATCGCACGACAAAGTAACGGTCCATGATTGACATTAAACTTTTTCAAAATACCTGATATCCCAAAACCAGGTCCAGGTCCGAAATTTTTAGGTAATTTAGCGTTAATTAATCTAAATGAGGTAATAAATCCTAAGCGAGGTAATTCGCCGATTAAAACATTTAACCACTGTGTCGGCGAGTGGGTCAGCAAGCATAATGGAAAGGCTAAATCTATTTCAATAAAGGTAGTATTGCTTCGTGGCGATTCTCTGTAGACATCATTCTGCAAAAAATATGGCTGAATAGACGACAACATATTTTCATTACAAAAACGCAGAGCATGCACTCGAACGCTCCATGCGGATAAAAACTCAGATGACACATAGCCATTAATATCCGCAATTCCGCCGCACTGTTCCATAGCCATTCCAAGTGCAGCATCCAATGGATCGCATACCACGCCTAATTGATAAGTTGCTATCAAATAATCATCAGCCAATAAATCGTCATTCCACAGAAAAAGGCTTGTATTTTTAGGAATCGTCAACGTTCCTGAACTCATAATAATCCTTGTAGTGCCTGCATAATCAACCAGTCTTCTTGGGTGGTTAATTTAAAATTAGTTTTTTCACCGGGTACTGCGTGCAATGCGAAATTGGCATCTAACCATAGTTGCGCGGTAGATTGTCGAGAATGACTCTCTCTTTCTGCAGACTCAATTGCTTTCAATAATTGCAAACGAGAAAATGCCTGAGGTGCTTGAAAAATACCTACATCTTCCGCATTGAAATAATCAACCACCCAACCGCCCGTAATTTTTGCCACGGGCACTTCTGGCGCAACAAATGCAGCAGCTCCGCCCGTCAAATAAGCCATTTCAATCACTTCCGTTAATAATTTGCCACTGACCAGCGGTCGTGCAACATCATGAATCAACACAAATTCGGTCGTGGCACTAGCTACCAATTTAGCAACAGTGGCTTGCCGGGTTGCGCCCCCGGCAATCACTTGTGCAGTTAATGCGTAATGAGCTAATACCTCAGTGGCTCGCTCGCAATCTTGTTCAGAAACCGCGACGATCACCTTATCAACAACCCGAAGTAGTTTTTGTACAACCCAAACCAATAATGGGCGCTCGTTAATCATTAGCCAAGCTTTGGGGCCTAAGCTCAAACGACTACCACTTCCTGCGGCTGGAATAAGTGCGGTGATTTTTGGGTTATGCATGTTTTTCAATGTGCGTGTTGATGGAAGCTAATAAGTCCGTTAAAAATGAATCGTCCTGTAGTCTGAGCATTTGTCGACAATAACCCTCGGCCTTGAGCCATTCTTGTTCCTTTATGCGGTCAAATAGCCGGGCATAACCGAAATTTCGTCGACTTGGCCAAGAGGATGGTAATTGACAATGGCTTGCCACAACGGTATCAAAGTAAGGGTCTGGAATGCGCCAGTCGGAACCGTAAAAATCGGTAAGATATTGTTCAACGGGTTCCGGTATTGGCCAGTCGAGCCCCTGCCAGAATAATGTACCGATTTCGAAGCGGTGCGGATGGCTCTGCACTGGAAAAGGCAGAAAATTGAAACCGCAGATGAAATGTTCATCATCGGGACAATAGAAAAATAAATCCAGGGCAATCTGATTTTTGATATGGACAAAACTTAAGTGCCATTGCCGATTTTCAAAGGTATCTTCCTGAACTTTGCCTTCTTCAAAAATGCCGGATTGAGTGAGTATGCGACTAATCAGCTCACGATCAACATGCCATGGAATACCCAAATCCATATCCTTGTCGTATGGCAATATATCATTATTGCGAACTATGCCTAGCAAAGTGCCGGAACATAGAAAAAAAGGAATCTCAGCGGCCATTAGCAGATTGCGTGCGCTGATCAGGGCTTCTCTGGCAAGATCAATCTGCATGGGTGGTTTTTTAGGACCCGGCGCCGAAAATGATGTTTGTAATTGTAAGGTGATTGCAGAGCGAAAATAGGCTACGGTGGCATCAGCCTTACCTTGCTTTAGCGAGGTTAAGCCCAGGCTGCTATAAGCGTCAGTGCAGTCAGGTTTCAGTATTGTGGCCTGAGTAAAGCATTCTGCGGCTAAATTAAAATCATTCTTTTCTAACCCGAATTTACCTAGGCTCATCCAGGCATTCAGATAATCAGGTTTAAGCGTCAAGGCTTGACGAAAGCTCGCGGCTGCCCCCTCGGTCTCTCCGAGCTGATACATAGCAGCTCCGAGATTATGGTGTGCTTCAGCATAAGTGGGGTGACAGGCTATTGCACGTCTATATTGATCTATGGCTAAATTTGGTTGTTCCTGGATCAGTAAAGTATTACCTAAATTATTCAGAGCAATCGCTGAGTTGGGTTTGAATTTCAGTGCTTGCCGATAATAGTTAACTGCATTATCGAATTGTTGCTGGATATGCATAAGCAAGCCCAGATTATTATAAGCATCGGCAAAGTCTCGTTGTAAGGCAATGGCATGTTCGTAACAGGTTTTTGCCAATTCAAATTTTTCCAAAGTAACTAATACACAGCCTAAAGCATAATGAATTTTGGAGGCATTGGGTTCTAAAGTAAGGGCTGCTTGAAAATGTTTTACTGCCTCCTCCCATTGTTGTTGCGACTGATAAGCGCAGCCTAGAGAGTAAAAGGCATCCGCATCGCGCGGATTTAGCATCAGTGCCTTCTGATAACTGTCAAGCGCGGCAGGAATGTCGTTGAGCGCTTCATAAGCGAGTCCGAGAGTGCATAATAATTGACTTTCAGGTTTGAGCGCGATCGCTTTATTCAGATAGGCGATAGCATTGGAGAAATGTGCTGAATCATAAGCAATTTTGCCTAACATGAACAACGCTTCAGGATGTTCCGGCAATTGTTGATATAGCGCTTCGGCCTGAATGAGATGTCCAACTCGAAAATGTTGTAAGGCCAGTTGCAATATTTTTGAAGAATTTCGTTCTTGTGTGAGTGTTGCCGATCTTTGCTGATCATCGTATTGTTGGCAACAGTGTTTGTATTTTTTGGTGCTACCGCATGGGCAAAGGGTGTTGCGACTTATAGCTTTTGAATTCATTAATAATTGATGTGACACAGTGTGTAATTGTTGTAACTCTTGATAAGCCATCTGGGGTCTTTTTAAACAAACAACTCGTTTGTCATGCCAAATGATTAACTAGGCACTTTACCGTAAGGTGGGTTCCAATGTCCAGACTGAATCTGAGGGGTTAGAGACACCCGAATTTTAACGCCGATTTTATCGATTAGGCATTGTAAGGTTCCATCTGGAAACCGAGTGATGATCTCATCATTCATTGCAAAAGACTGTCACAAGCGAATTCCAGAAT
The DNA here is from genome assembly GCA_947505105.1 of Methylococcaceae bacterium. Classification (GTDB taxonomy): domain Bacteria; phylum Pseudomonadota; class Gammaproteobacteria; order Methylococcales; family Methylomonadaceae; genus SXIZ01. The sequence continues at coordinate 3,516 of CANNKG010000102.1, forward strand.
GTCGCAATTGCTACAAGGATTGACCGGTCAACGGTGAATTTATTCAAGAAACCAGTGACCGGTCAATTAAGATTTAACGGTAGACTAAAAACCTTCTTTAACTGCGTCGCTCAAATAACTCGACACGGGTGCAAGTGGCTGAATGGTGTTGCCGAATTTATCCGGATTATAAATATACATAAATCCGTCATCCAGGTTATAACCGAGATAGGTGTTGGTGCCTGGATAAAAGCGTACCTTGTAGTTTAGGTAGGTCATATCTTGCTTATCTGTGATTGATAACAATTCAGGGGCAACGATTGCCTCCCCAAAATTCATGACACGCTCATAAGTCGGAAACGGTGGTCGGATGACCAATTGCGTTGCTTTATTTTTGACCGCGCCGAGTAAACCATCGATTTCAAGATCCGTCGCCACGCCATCTACGACCGCATTGATTTGATACTGATAACCGACTCGTTTCAATGAATTGATCTGGTCAACGCTATAGGTGCGCAAACGCTGTCTGGCGACTTCCTCGGACACTACGCCAATGGTTGGCTGTAAATTATCGAATTCATTACCAGGATTAACGAGGATCGGGGTAATCAATATCGGCGTTAAGTCGGTGTTAATTAGGTCGGCGAGATTCGCTTTAGGCTGGGGAGCGGTTGTAGCAACGCTGTGAGCCAATAGATTGGTGGCAAATAATGCTGAGCAAATACTTGAACATAAAATAAAACTTTTCATAAATACCTCTTATAGATTCGGTATTATCGGACTAAATGGCGCGTTTAGGGCGCCAATAAACGAGCTTGCGCTTGAGTATTGTCGGTCGCAGCTTGGCTACGACTTGCTCCGGTCACACAGACATGATCACCGGGGAAGGCATCGCGCCAGACATAAGGCGACAGGCAGGTATCGGGACCAAAGGCGCCACCGCTTGGATTGCGACGACTGGCGGCCGTGGCATTTTCATCGGCGGTCTGTTGACGAATGGCGCCACTGACGCACACCCAGTCCTTTTCATCGGCTTCGCGCCAGACGTAGCCGCTTTTGCAGGTATTGGGGCCATAGGCGATACGGGCGGGATTAGCCCGGTTTGCGGCGTCGGCGTTATCGGTAGCGGCTTGAGTGCGAGACGCGCCAGATACGCAGACGTGGTCACCAGCATAGGCTTCGCGCCAGACATAACCTGCCAGACAAGTATCGGGACCAAAGGCCCCACCGCTTGGGTTACGATGGCTGGCGGCCTCGTCATTTTCTTTCTTGGTTTGGTCACGTACTGCGCCAGTTACGCATACATGGTCGCTCGCATTGGCTTCGCGCCAGACATAGCCTTGCAGACAGCGATTCGGCATATCGCTGGTAATGGCAACCGTGGCTTGAGTGCCGGCAGGGTTAATGCCGGTTACACTGATGGTAACGCCGTTGGCGTTGAGTGTTTGAGCAGGCGTCTTGGGCGAAAACGTATACAGCAAATGTGCGTAATAGCTGCCATCGTCATGTTTTTTGACTTCATTGATCATCACGGTGTTTTGCGGAATTCCCGCATCCCAGCCGGTTTTACGGCGATATTCGACAGTGTAGTGTTTTTGTAAATCGGCCGGATCAAATGGGATCCGCACAGTCAGCGGTCCACTTATGTTTGAGGCGTTCAAGGCGGTCAACGTGATCGATTTGCTGGTAACGCCATCGGCACCAAACGTGACAATGCGTGACTTTGGCAGCCAGCCCATGCGATCCAGATGAAAAGCGGTCATGCCCGGCGGGCCGTTGCCGAAAGAAGTGGTAACAATGCTGAAAGCATTTCCCCAACTCATCACATCCCAAGGGTTGTCGTATTCGCCAATTTGAGCCCAGTCGGCATTACGATAATCGGGATCATTGGAGAAAGAATGCGGCAGGCCGATGCCGTGACCGGATTCGTGAGCGGTACCGCCCACATCGACATCTGCCGGTAAAAACGCCCCGCCGGTCCAGCCGAACATGTCAATCGAGGGGTGGGTGATGATCCCGACCTGATTGCCGCTCGGAACGCTGTAACCGGCTGCAGAAGCAGCAGCAATGCACGCATCAACTCGCTGAGAGCGGTTAAGGGCATTCATTTGAGCGGTGGTTTTGCCCATGGTGTACCAGCCGTGAACGGCTGAACCATCGACATTGATACTATTGTAGGACACTTCACGCCAGTAATCGGCTAGACCGCCTTGGCCTAGTTGAACCAGCATTCTGGAATAACGTGCGGCGTTGAAAAGTGGCGTCGAAGCATCTTGAGACTTACAGAGCAACCAGCTCCATTTTGCTGATCCCCGATAGGGTCTTGCTTCGGCAGCTTGAATAACCAGTAGACTGGCGATGAAGATCACCAGCCAGCGAGACGATAATAAAAATCTTTTCATACATCCTCCAATTCAATCGATGCAATTTCAATATCCTTGCGAAAAACCAGCTTACGCTTGCGGGAATTGAAAGTCAATTTATTGAATCGAGCAGGATTTTTCTCACTGGCTAATGCCTAAATTATTGGATTACGCTTTTCCAGTAAGTAATGCCGGATTTAAAAGTTGTTCGAGTTTTTCACGGCTTAATTCTTTTGAATCAATCATTTCCGAAGCAACATCCAGGATTGGTCGGCCTTGTTTATAAGCTGCTTTGGCGATTTCGGCAGCTTTGGCATAACCGATGATAGGATTTAGCGTGGTCACTAAAATTGGATTCTTCGCCAGCGCTACTTCCAGGTTGTCTTCCCTGACCTTAAAGCCCGCAATGGCTTGATCGGCCAGAAGTTTGCTAACATTACCGAGTAATTCAATGCTTTGCAGGATGTTGAAGGCAATAACGGGCAGCATTACATTTAATTGAAATAAACCGGACTGGCCTGCAAGGGTAATGGTGGTATCGTTACCGATGACTTGGGCAGCGACCATCGCGGTTGCTTCAGGGATGACCGGATTAACTTTGCCCGGCATGATGCTGCTGCCAGGTTGCAAGGCCGGTAATTCAATTTCGCCAAGCCCTGCCAATGGACCACTGTTCATCCAGCGGAGATCGTTGGCGATTTTGGTTAAACTGACCGCGATGACTTTCATTTGGCCAGATAATTCGACCATAGCGTCTTGGCTGGCGAGGCTTTCGAAGAGGGAGTCATTAGGAACGAACGGCAGGTGGGTTGCTTTGGAAAGTGCTTCGGCAAACTTGTGTGAAAATTCGGGATGGGCATTGATGCCGGTGCCAACGGCTGTGCCGCCTTGGGCAAGCTTATAAACGCGCGGCAACGTTGCTTGAATTCGGGCAATGCCATTGCGAATTTGTAAAGCCCAGGCGCCTAATTCCTGACTCATGCGAATCGGCATCGCATCCATTAAATGGGTCCGACCGGTTTTAGTGATGGTTTCCAACGCTTTGGCTTTGACTTCAATGGTTGAGGCGAGATGCTCAAGGCCGGGCAGCAAATGTTGTTGGCATTGAAGTGCTGCACTGACATGAATGGCGGTTGGGATAACATCGTTACTACTTTGGCCGCGATTGACGTGATCGTTCGGATCGACTTTGCTACCGGCTATTTTGCTTGCCAAGGTTGCCAGTACTTCATTGACGTTCATGTTGGTACTGGTCGCGGAGCCCGTTTGAAATACGTCAATCGGAAATTGATCGGCGTGATCGCCCGCAATAATTTTTTCGGCGGCTTGATGAATCGAGTTGGCAACATGTTGATCTAGTTCCCCTAGATCGCCGTTCACTTCTGCGGCAACTTTTTTGATCAAGGCGACGGTTTTGATAAATTCAGGCGGCATGCGCAGGCTGCTGATTGGAAAATTGGTGACGGCGCGTTGCGTTTGCGCGGCATATAAGGCTTCGGCAGGCACTTCCAGTTCGCCCATGCTGTCTTTTTCGATACGATAATTAGTGGTCATGATTTAACTCGCGGATAAAAAATAAAAGTTGTTCTTGGGTGAACGGCCAGCTTAGTTCGCGTTGGGTTGCAATGTGGTAAAGCACCGGTATCCTGATGGCGTATGCTTCCTGCCAATCAGTTTCCTCCGCGATATCAGTTGCAATAACCTCAATCGGGATCGTTTTCGATACTTCGGTCAGTAATTGTGCGGCCTGTTCGCATAAATGACAACCCGCCGTGCCTAATAAACGGTACATGCTAGTGTTTGGTGAGTTTGTCGAGAAAGCCCATCAACAAGGCCGAGACGACAAAAGTTAAATGCAGCAATACATACCAGAGCAATTTGTCGTTGGCGATATTTGGGATATTCATGAATACTTTCAGCAAATGAATCGAGGAAATTGCAACGATCGACGCCGCTACTTTCATTTTCAACGACGCATAATCGTGGGTGCCGAGCCAGTCGAGTTTTTCGGTTGATTCGCTGATGTCGAGTTGCGACACGAAATTCTCGTAACCACTAAACATCACGATAATCGTCAGGCTACCGACCAGGGTTAAGTCAATCAAGGTCAGTAATTTTAATATCAGATCCGATTCATCCATGTCCAAAATATGCGGCATGAAATGCCATAATTCCTGGAAAAACTTTATCGACAGCGCCAGCAAGGCCAAACTAAGCGCCAGATACATCGGCGCTAACAACCAGCGACTGGCGTACATCAATTTTTCAATAAAGCGTTCAAGCATAAGCGGTTAATTCGGTTATTAAAATTAATGATGCAGATGGGCTGCAAGCCAGCGTTCGGCTATTTCAATAGCGATGCCTTTGCGTTGCGCATAATCAACCAATTGATCATGATCGATTTTTCCAACGTTGAAATATTGCGCTTGCGGGTGTGAAAAATACCAGCCGCTGACGGCTGAGGCCGGATACATCGCAAAATTTTCAGTCAGTTCGATGCCGGTATTGGGCGTTACGTTGAGCAATTCAAATAACTTGGTTTTCTCGGTATGATCAGGGCAAGCTGGATAGCCAGGAGCTGGGCGGATGCCTTGATAGGCTTCGTTGATTAATTGATCGTTAGCATAGTTTTCTTCTTCGGCATAACCCCAATAGTCTTTTCTGACGCGTAGGTGCAAATATTCGGCAAAGGCTTCGGCCAATCGATCAGCCAGTGCCTTCAACATGATTGAACTGTAGTCGTCGTGCTGTTGTTCAAATTCGGCTAATTTAGTTTCAATGCCAATGCCGGTGGTGACCGCAAACGCGCCTAGATAATCGACGATGCCACTGGTCACCGGCGCAATAAAATCGGCCAAGCAATAATTGGGTCGGCCGGGAGCTTTGACGTTTTGTTGCCGTAAATGATGTAGGGTGTCGAGTTTTTGGGTACAGCTTTGATCACTGTAAACAATCACATCGTCATCAACGCTTTGCGCTGCAAAAAAGCCTACAACGGCGCGCGCTTGCAGCCAGTTTTCGGTCACTAAGGTCTTGAGCATCGCTTGGGCATCGGCAAATAATTTGCGCGCTTCTTCGCCGACGACTTTATCGTCGAGAATTTTCGGGTAGCTACCGGCCATTTCCCAGGTTTGGAAAAACGGCGTCCAGTCGATGAAATCGACTAGAGTGGCCGTGCTAACGTCGTCAATAACCTTAACCCCCAGAAAATTGGGTTGCACGGGAGTATGAGCGCCCCAGTTGAAGCGATTTTGCCGTGCGTCCTGAATTGAGTGCTGTTTGGTTTTGGCTTCGCGGCCTTTGTGGCGCTCACGCACCTCGGCATATTCTTCGCGGATGCTGTTAACAAACTCGGCTTTTAAATCGGTGCTAAGTAAGTTGCTGGCGACGCCTACGCCACGCGAAGCATCGGTGACATAGACCACCGGGCCTTGGTAATTCGGTTCGATTTTGACCGCGGTATGCGCGCGCGAGGTGGTGGCGCCACCAATCATCAACGGAATCGTAAAGCCTTGGCGCTGCATCTCTTTAGCAACGTGGACCATTTCATCAAGCGAGGGGGTAATCAGACCACTGAGGCCGATGATGTCGACGTTTTCAAGGCGAGCGGTTTGCAGGATTTTTTCAGCAGGCACCATGACGCCGAGATCGACGACATCGTAATTGTTGCATTGGAGCACAACCGCGACAATATTTTTGCCGATATCGTGTACATCGCCCTTGACGGTCGCCATCAGAATCTTGCCATTGCTTTGCCGATCACCGGCCGCTTTATCGGCTTCCATATAGGGCATTAGATAAGCTACCGCTTTTTTCATGACGCGCGCCGATTTGACCACTTGCGGCAGAAACATTTTGCCTGAACCAAACAAGTCGCCGACCACGTTCATGCCGTCCATTAACGCGCCTTCAATAACATGCAGCGGTCGTTCGGCAGCTAATCTTGCTTCTTCGGTGTCCTCGTCGATAAAGTCAGTGATACCTTTGACTAAGGCGTGTTCCAGACGTTTGTTGACCGGCCAACTGCGCCATTCGAGCGCTTCGGCTTTCGTTTCGACACTTGAGCCGTCGCCGCGATAGCGTTCGGCGATTTCCAGCAAATGTTCGGTACCAGAGCCATCATGCTGATTTAATACCACGGCCTCAACGGCATCGCGTAAATCGTGTGGAATGTCTTCGTAAATTGCCAATTGCCCGGCATTGACAATACCCATCGACATACCGGCGCGAATCGCATGATATAAAAACACTGCATGAATGGCTTCCCGAACCGGGTTGTTGCCACGGAACGAAAATGAAACGTTTGATACTCCGCCCGAAATTAGGGCATGCGGTAAGGTGCGTTTAATTTCATGGGTGGCTTCAATAAAATCGAGACCGTAATTATTGTGTTCATCAATGCCGGTTGCAATCGCAAAAATGTTCGGGTCGAAAATAATATCTTCGGGCGGAAAGCCAATTTGTTCAGTCAGGATTTTATAGGCGCGCTGACAGATTTCGACTTTGCGTGCTTTGGTGTCTGCTTGGCCTTGTTCATCAAAGGCCATAACAATGACTGCCGCGCCATAACGTCGGACCAGGTTGGCATGCTTAATAAAAGCATCCTCGCCTTCTTTAAGCGAGATCGAATTGACGATGCCCTTGCCCTGAATACATTTAAGACCGGCTTCCAGAATCTCCCATTTTGATGAATCGAGCATGATCGGCACCTTGGCGATATCTGGCTCCGAGGCAATCAACATTAAAAAGCGCACCATCGCTTCTTTGGATTCGAGCATGCCTTCATCCATGTTGATGTCGATGATTTGGGCGCCGTTTTCGACTTGTTGTCGGGCAACATCGAGTGCGGCTTCAAAATTGCCATCGATAATCAGGCGTTTGAAGGCTGCCGAACCCGTGACATTAGTGCGTTCGCCGACGTTGACAAACAGTGAATCAGGGCCGATGGACATGGCTTCAAGGCCCGCGAGGCGACATTGCTTTTGGAGCGTAGGTACGGTTCTGGGCGGGTATTTTTGTACGGCTTCGACGATGGCGCGAATATTGGCGGGTGAGGTACCGCAGCATCCACCAATGATATTTAAATAGCCGCTAGCTGCCCAATCGGCGATTTCCTGTGCCATCTGCTCAGGTGTTTCGTCGTACTCGCCAAATTCGTTGGGCAAGCCCGCATTAGGGTGAGCCGAAACGTGGGTTTCGGCAATCCCGGATAATTCTTCGATGTATTGACGCAATTCGGTGGCGCCGAGGGCACAGTTGAAACCGAAGGAGATCGGTTTGACGTGTTTCAGGGAATTCCAGAAAGCGCCGACTGTTTGACCCGATAAGGTTCTGCCGGAGGCATCGGTGATGGTGCCGGAGATCATCACTGGCAATTCAAAGCCTAGTTGTTCGAATACGGCTTCGACCGCAAAAATGGCCGCTTTGGCATTGAGGGTATCAAAGATGGTTTCTATTAGAATCAAATCTGCGCCGCCATCAATCAGTCCACGCGTTGCTTCCATATAGGCGATGACCAGATCGTCAAAGAAAATATTACGAAATCCTGGATCGTTTACGTTCGGCGACATTGAGGCCGTACGATTGGTAGGCCCCAGTACACCAGCAACAAATCTTGGTTTTTGAGGCGTTTTGGCGCTGTATTCATCGGCGGCTTCCCGGGCAATGCGAGCTGCTGCCGCATTGATTTCATAGGCCAGGGCTTCCATGTGGTAATCAGCCATCGAAATGGTCGTGGCATTGAAGGTATTGGTTTCAACAATGTCGGAACCTGCTTCGAAATAGGCACCATGAATAGCTTTGATAATGTCTGGCTGGGTCAGCGACAGCAAATCGTTGTTGCCTTTTAAGTCAACGTCCCAATCGGCAAAGCGTTCTCCGCGATAATCCTGTTCTTCAAGTTTATAACTCTGGATCATCGTGCCCATTGCGCCATCCAGAAATAAAATGCGCTGAGCTAGTTGCTGCTTAAAGAGTGCTGATTTACTCATGTGTTCTACCGATTGGAATAATAATCAAATATATTTTTTATGAAGGTGTTTAACACACACCGTTACCTTGCAAGCCATGAACTCATCGCGTACACTGCTTCATTTTTGGAGATGTGGCATGTCAAAACCAACCTTATCACAAATAATAAAAAGCGTTTTGGCGGCAGCTGTAGGTATTCAAAGTGATGCTAATCGGGAAAGAGATTTTAAAAGTGGATCCCTGGGCGCTTACTTGGTTGTTGGCCTGATCGCCACCATAATGCTCATTGTCGTGATTGTGTTAATAGTTTCCGCTGTTGTTTAAGAACTTAATTATAAACAGCCCAAAGCGTCTAGGCGGTTGGGCTGTTTCTTTACAGCTTACTGACTTTCTTTGAAACTTTGTTTGATTGAGGCGAACATTTCTTTAAGGCCACTAAACAAATTCGGAATAGTGAGTGCTTCTTTCAATACAAATTTATTGCGAACAAACGCTGCAGCTAAAAAGCCAACGGCAGGCGGTAATAATTCAAACAGCGTTGAAAGAAACGCACCACCAAAACCACCGATATCGTCCTGAGTTTTTCTGTCACCAACGCTTGCTAAATCGCGTTCGTATTCACCATTACTTCCGTTGACATCGGTTCCATTCAGTAAATCGATAAAATAAACATTGAAATTTACGAAAAGCGCTTGCACTGCGAAGAAAGTCACTGCGCAAATGGCAGTCCACATTAATACATTATCCACTTTTGCTCTTGCAGCTGATTGGAATACCCAGATCGCCACAAAAACCATTACTACACCACCAATCATTTTATTTCCCCTATTGTTTTTTATTGTTTAGTTAAAAAGAAAAACAGATATGCACACTTTATTTCCATGTTAGGACCGCTTTTTTTGAGAACTGCACAGGTCTCAAATTTTTGTCTACCCGGTACAGACTGCTTCTTTATCATTCCATCTTCAACGGAATACGTTAATGGGACTGTAATGGTCGAAGTGCGTGGATCTTTTGATATAGTATTTAAGACCCCGCCTTCTCTGAACTCCCAGATTACATCCAATGCTTTTTTTTCACCCTCATATTTTACAGCTTCTGCAGTCACTCGCCATGTACCTAGTAGTTCACTAGCGCTTTCCAATTTTACCTCAGCTTGCGCTGGGTTGAGCGATAGCAGCACTATCAAAGTTAGCAAACTTTTAATTATAATTTTCATTTTTGCTTTTTCCCGCAGAACGGTTGTCCTGATTAATTGTCGTGGGCTTCCATTATGCCCAATTGCCACTAAATATCAAGCAAAGACAATAACCTTGATCATGTAAAGCATTTTCAAAATGAATAACGCTTGACTTTATACTATTGTAACGTATCATCTTAGTTTCAATGGTCGTTAATACGATATTTTTTAATCATAAAAACTAAAAGGTAGGACATTCATGGGAGCAATCTTAGATCTAACTGAAACTTTGAAAGAACCATCTGGAATCATTGGTCTTGCAGTGATCGTTGCTGCTGGCTACTTCCTGGTAAAATGGGTTTTTGCAGAGCATCCAGACGACGAAAAATAAATTTTTCTGCAGTAGATTGATAACCTTAGGCCGCCTCAACAATATTTGTTACGCGGCCTTTGTTTTTTGTACTTTTTATCCATTCTAACCTTATAATCTGTACGTTTATAACAAATTTATTGTTACCTAATGTACAAATTACTCTCTCAAAAGTTACAACTCTTTGCTTCGCTTCAAGTTTCCGCTACAGGGATCGGATTATTCCGTATCTTCTATGGCCTGGTAACGTTGCAAGAAATTCTATTTTTATTGTATTTTAAACATTTAATTTTCGATCCGATTCCGTATATTGATGTGGAATTTCCGATGATTGGATTGTTTTTGGGTGTATGGGCGCTGGTGGCGTTTGCGCTTTGCATTGGTTATCGAAGTCAAGCTGCGGCCCTGACGTGTTATTGCTTTTGGATAATATTTGTACAATTTACGCCGATGCAGAGGGATTTCGATGGCGGATTTGATGTCTTTATGACGGGTATTGGATTTTTCTTGTTGTTTATGCCGATCGACAAAGCTTTTGCAATCGACCAGTTGCGGCAGAAATTACAGTACCCGTTTATTCATTATTCACATTACTCTGTACCTAAGGTTTCTATTTTAGCGTATTACATCCCGGTGATGCTGTGTTTGAGCTTTTTGTATTTTGATTCGGCAATCCATAAAATGTTTGCACAACATTGGCGTAATGGTCTCGGGTCATGGCTTCCGGGAACCCAGCCCTATTATGTTTCCGCTATTAATATGTCTGCGTTGCTTAACATTGAATGGTTGGCAAAAAGTGTCGGCTATCTGATTTTGGTCTTTCAATTCAGTTTCGTTTTTTTCGCTCAAAATCGTTATTGCAGACCAATTTATCTGTTGGTGGGTTTGGGGTTGCATTTGGGTATTATTTTTACGCTGAATATCTACCCGTTTGGCGCTGGCATGTTAATTTGCTATGTGCTGCTTGTTCCGTTTGCTTGGTGGCGGGCATTGGCCGATTTTTGCCAAGCCAAACAGCCGACATTGACAATTTTTTATGATGAAAAATGTCCGTTATGCAATCGTACTGCCCTGATTCTTAATCATGTTGATATTTTTAAATGCCTGGACTTTAAAGGTGCGCAATCTTACCGGCAGAATTATCCGGAATTAAGTCGCTACAATGAGCAGGAAATGCTCTTGGATTTGTACACCTTGGATTCGCAGGGACGGGTCAATTATGGCGTACTGGCCTATAGTCAAATTTTGATCAAGATGCGCTATTTGTATTTGTTGGGACTCTTACTAAAGGCTCCAGTGATCTATTCTTTGGCTTGTCGACAATATCGAAAAATCGCCGATAATCGGTTACGTATTAATTGTGATGAAAACTGCCTGATTCCAAATCAGCAAAGTTTCGCACCGAGTTTTTATGATCAATTGGTCGCACGATTCCAAAAAAATCCTAAAAATTTCAGTCGGCAATTGGCCAAATTTTTAATCATTTTGTTTGCGCTGCAGTTGAATAGCTCAATCCATTACGGATTTTTCTATCGGTTTAAAATTGATACGCGTCAGAATGCTTTGACAAGCACTCTGTCTGAGATTAGTAACTCGACGATTCTGTTGTCACAAATGTTGTTTGGCATCACTCCGCACGCGCTCTATGTGCATGATCATTTCGAAGGTTATGATCATATTCTGGCGATCACTTATTTGGATCAAAACGGCGTAGAGCAATGGTTGCCTTTTGTGAATTCTCAAGGGCGTTTATTGGCTCCAAACTGGGGTCGAGTACATTCGATGTGGGCTAATATTGCGGTTACCCCCAATATTGATCAAGCGCGGCTTAATAAATTCATTATGAAAGTGACGGCTTTCTGGGGGAAAGAATTGGGTCTCGATATTAATCGAACCACGTTTATTATCAGAATGAAAAAAATCGAAGCGCCTTCGGTTTGGGTTTATGATCAACTCAATAAAAACCTCAGTGGTGAATGGCAAGTGATTGGTTCGGCAAGATGGATCGATAATAATTTTTCAGCAGCACTTCCCAATAACATTAATAACTTATAAAAACATTTTTTTTTAGTTTTAATTTAGTATTGCATCAACACTTTAGCCGTGATATAAATTCCATGTGCTTAACAAATAGTACAACAAAATAAATACAAAACCTTTTAGGAGGATCAAAATGAAAAAAGTATTATCTCTATTAGCTATGACTGCAATCATCGTTGGCTTGACTGGCTGTTTAGATCCACAAGATGGTGAAAAACAAAAAGTTTCTGGTTCTACTTCTAGCATTCAGCTGTAAGTTTTACCCAAGACTTAGAAAGGCCTGACGTTTTTTACGTCAGGCCTTTTTTTTGTCTTTTTTAGGGTCTTTGCGGTAAGTTTTGCATTTGTTTTAAGATCCAGCGTTGTCGTTTGAGGAGGTAGCTTGATGGCTGTTTTGCTTTGAGCAAGACCGGATTGGGCAGGGTTGCCGCCAGTAATGCGGCCTGTTGGGAAGTGATGTTTTTTGCGGAAATTCCGAAATACTGGCGACTGGCAGCTTCTATGCCAAAAATGTGTTCGCCGAATTCGGCAATATTCAAATACATTTCCAGAATACGTTCTTTACTCCATAGTGCTTCAAGCAAAATCGTAAACCAAGCTTCAAGGCCTTTGCGAAAAAAATTTTTACTAGGCGATAAAAAGAGGTTCTTTGCGACTTGTTGGGTTAGCGTACTGGCTCCCCTAAGTGAGCCGCCGTTTCTATAATTTTTAAGCGCATTAAATATAGCATGTAAATCAAAGCCAAAATGCTCGAAGAAGCGTTGATCTTCAGCGGCAATCACTGCGTTAAAGGCGTAGGGTGAAATTTTATCCGCGCTGATCCATTGGTATTGAATGGCTTTAAAGGTTTGCTCATCGATTAAATCTTCGGTATGGCGATAAATCATGAAAGCCGAGGTCGGAGCAGGCATCCAGCGTAATAATAAGCAGATTCCAACCGACGTTAAAAAAAATGCGGATAATCCATACCAAAGGACGCGACGTAATCGGGCCAAGCCATTAAAGTTTCTAGGGTGCTGTTTAGGTAACGACGCCTTATTGTTATATCGGTGGGTTCGCATAGATGGGATACAGTTAATCATGGCTCTATGGATGATTATAACTTAGCATTTTGGAATACCAAGAATATCTGAGGGGTGATTTCTCGATTTCATTTGGCTGAAGTTTAATATGGCAAAAGCCATTCAAAAACTTATTTTTAAACCGGTATTTGTAAAATAAGGCGGATTCAACTCCGAAGTGCAATCGCCAATAATAGGATATTAAGGAAGGCTAACTGATATAGTGCCAAGCTTTTTTCTATCCGACTAAAGACGAGAATGAACTTGAAAGACTACCATCAGTTAACCCAAGCACTAAGATACC
>CANNKG010000103.1 GCA_947505105.1 Methylococcaceae bacterium
ATGATTTTAAACAATAGCTGTAGTTGAACGAGGATAGTTTTTAGCATCTATTATCAGTTAAATACAGCACTATTTTTAAAACTAGCCGAAGTCATAAATTCGGGGAATTAAAATATGACTAAAATTGCCGTATTTCGACAGCCTAGACCTAGACTGCCTTCTGTACTATCTAGGCCTGAGAATGTTATGGTGACGTCAGCGGTCGGTTGGGCGGTAAGAACGACTGTAAACTGACCGGTCGTACCTGATTCATTGGTAGATACAGGACCTCCGGCAATAGTAATGCCAGCCGTTCTGGCATTGGTAAACACTGCGCCAGCACTAAAGTCAATACCATAATAGGCCGTTCCTGTTGCACCGTTATCGCCCACATTGATAGTGGTTTGTGAAACCTCAGCAAAACTCACACGGGCGCGGATTTCGTCCCCCGTAACGGTTTGGCCACTAGCTGGGGTTGTCGTTCCTGGAGCACCGGTTATATTTCCTCCAACGGTGGTCAAGAACCGGGTTACTCCGTTACCTAAATCAGAAGCACCGACTTTAGTCGTCGTACTCAATGTGTAACCACCAATATCACTAAAATCTGTGAACTGCCGTCCGTTGGCGCTAGCTCCTGCGCCATCCAGGTCATAGGTATTGGCCAGAACATTTCTCAACGTAACAGGGGTGCCCGTAGGATTACTGGAAGCGTTGTACGAACCACCGAGAATAAATTTAACGGTAAAGGTAGCGTAACCTCCTGCTGTGCCAATGTTGAGATTGGGTTGAAAATATGCGGCATCGCTGTATGGATTTGTCGTTGAATCAAACGTAGTCAGAGTTGCATTCGTCAATCCTGTTAAGGTAACAATTGCATCAATCTGCTGTCCATCGATTGTTCTGACATTACTGTATAATTTAGAGGCATTAACATTGATTCCGGCAACAATGTCCGTCGGGTTTTGAAACGCCAAAGGATTGTTGGCTACATCAAATACGCTAGGAGTTGCTCCAAGACTATGTGCATAGTCTTCACTGGCAAAGGTGGGGGTCTCAATCTGCCCCTGCTGATACTCTAGTAACCAGTTACCTTGATGTTGAATGTCACCGGTTACATCGGTGGATGCTGCCACATCCGCACCGGTCAATTGTGCCAATTCCCGAATAAACACACCGCCAATATCACCCTGTCCGACATTACAGCCGTATAGCAAAATATCGCCATTAGCCGTTAAGGACTTACCCATTGCTGCTAACTGTCTGCTATAGCTCTGCAAGTTATCGGTATTGAATACCCCGCTGGCAAAGGCTAGCTCGCCGGGTGTGCCGTGGGAAATAATATGAATGCTGGCCAAATCTTTTTTATCACGCAACACTTCCGCCATTTGCGTTAAGGCATCACGCTGCTTATCTAATATAACGACTTCCATATCACCACTTATTTGGCTGATTAGTTGTGTGTAATCAGCGACATTAGTGTCGATAAAAAGTATATTTTGGCTGGTTGCAGTCATGTTTAGAACTCTTAAATATTGATAAGTGGTGATTTAAAACTAGGAATGCCTAGGAGGCGAGGGGTGGCTAATTCAACTTTTTAGGAGAGGTGGAATAACGCATATAGAATCGGCAAAGTTGGCAAATAAATCCAAATATTATCCTGACAAACAGGAGGAATGGCAATATAAAACACGAATTTTATTGCAAAATGCGAACTGGTTCATGGTTTTTTATCATTATAATTCGGTAATATAGTAGTAAAAATGAACCATATCGATTGGTGGAGACAAAAGAACGTCTAATCAATGACCGCTCAAGATAATTGACGCTGAACACAACAGGCAGCATTTAGACTGAGCAAATAGTGCTGAGACCTTTGGTAATCTGTTGGTTAATTAGCGGGACAGACGAATATCAAAGCCCAATCAAACTTGGCTGAGGATTGGTCTTGTTGGGATTTATGAATGAGAAGTTATTCACTGGTACAGAATAGTCACAGGGTAGGCATGCGGTCCGTTTATAGGCAATCAAGCTATTTGCATGCAATGGTGGGTAGAAAAGTGTTGCCCACGCGATTTTTTATTTAGGTTTTTTCATTTTTTATGCTGGTTTCTTGATTTAGATCAATACTAGTTGGTTTTTTTGGTGGCAAGATAACATTATCCGCAATCGGTTAGCTGTTTGCGGTTTGTTATTCGCAACGAAAAAAGCGACTATTTATTACCTCTAAAAACAAGGCATCTCTATGAAAATTTTAAGTCAAATTGCTTTAGCCGCGATTGTTGTAGCTTCACTTGCCGCTTGTCAACAAAGCGGTCAAGGCCCAAGTAAACCTGCTGAATCAGGTTCTGCTCAGATATCGACTAAATAAGTTTGATCATCTAGGTATTGAATTGATGTTGCCGAATGGTTTTGAAGTTTCGGTAGCATCGGCTCGATACTGGACGTTATAAAATAGAGGGTAAACAATGACCCACCAAGGCTTTTAATAGAGATAAATCCTTAATCTGAACGTCGCGTTGTTTGATGGTTACCACACCGTCCTTTGCAAGATCAGTCAGTTGTCGGCTTACGGTTTCGATGGTGAGCCCCAAAAAATTCGCAATATCTTGCCTACGCATGCTTAAATTAAATTGCGTATCCGAAAATCCTAGCGCTACATAGCGTAATGAAAGCATCAGCAGAAATGTCGCAATTTTTTCTTGTGCCGAACGGTGCGCCAATAAAATAATTTTATCGTGATCGGCGGCGATTTCTTTGCCGAGGATGCGCGTGATTTGAAGTTGTAGCCGTGGGATTTGCGCACAGAGCTCATTGAGCAGGTTTAACGGTAGTACGCAGACTGCAGACGTTTCAAGCGCCACGGTCGAACAAGTAAAATGGCCTGATTGAAATGAATCAAGTCCCATAAGTGCGCCGGGTAAATAAAATCCGATAATTTGCTCCATGCCTTCCGAATTTGAGACATAACTTCGAAATGAACCCGACTTGATAGCGAACAGGCTGAGGCATTGATCGCCTTGTAAGTATAAAAATTCACCTACCTGTAATGGGCGCTTGTTTTTAATGATCGCCGCTAATTGCCCGATTTCCGAAGCTTCCAGTCCATACGGTAAGCAAAAATTAGCTAGCCTGCATTCAATGCAGTAACTCGAAGAACTCGTATGGTCCATGGTTGCTATTGATAATTAAAAAATTGCAGAACTGAAGGTAGCAAAGTTGCAAGCGTAAGTGTGACGGTTCAACTTGATTGCTTGATCAGGTAAAAAAGCTTGATTGAATGAAGAAATAAAGTCCTGAACATTACTGCTCGAATCTCAGCGCGTTTAATGTTCGGTAGATTAGCCTAATTTATCGGGCAAAACCGCTAGGCAACAGGAAAATAGGTAAGATCATTTCAAGATAGCAACAGATAGATTTTAACATTAATTGAGCAGCTTTCTGTTGATTATGTTCAATTGCAACAATTTGATTTGGGCAGACAGGGAATTTTTTAATGTAAGGTTTGGGCTTTTAAGAATGGCGGGGCGGATAACAATCGGTAATCCTCGCGAATCCTTGCGAACATTACCGATTTTATTACTATCTCCATAATGATAGACAGGGAAAAAACCAAGTAGTTCACTAAAGATTAAATTTTTTTTTATAATTTTAGTGGCGATGGATAACGGTTTTAAGGATATTTTAAATATCAATGAGTTAGGTTGTTCATTCTCCGCCAAATAATGCTGTTAGGCGTTGCAAGGTCTCGAACTGCGGAAAATCCTCATAAATGCCAAACCCAAGTTGTTCAGGTTGCATGCCCCGGACAAATAAATAGCGCACGCCACCGAAATGTTTTGCATAGCGGTAACCCGGCAGACGCTGTTCCAGATAACGATGCAGTACCACGCTATAGAGCCAATATTGTAGGCCGTAATTATGTTCGCGCATGGCATGGGTCAGACTTTCGGGACGATAATCGGGCAGGCTGTTGGTTTTGTAGTCGATGACATAATAACGATCATTATATTGACAGACTAGATCGATAAAGCCGGTCAGATAGCCGCGCATCTGTTTTGCGGTTAAAGGCTTAAAGGCAGGACACTCTTCGAGAATTTGATTGATTTGTGCGGCATCAAGTGCCTGCATACTTAAGTAAAACGGCATTTCTTTCAGGCTGTGCGACGGGTCGATATTTTGTAAACGAAATTGCGGATCATCTGCGCTTAAAGGTGTTTCGACGATCCTGCTCAGGAGTTGAGTGATCAGGTAGGGATCATTGAGATTCAAACCAAACTTTCGGCAGGTATTTTCAAGAACCGGCGCAATTTTCCCGGGATCGGTACATTGAGTGAATTCGAGTTTTTCCAACAACGTATGAATGACGTTGCCGGTTTTAATGCCGCGCGGCAGAGCATCGGAAGGCAGATCCTCAGTAGCTTCCATTAAATCTTCAAGTGCTTCCATGTCAATGCTTTCATTCACTTTGTCTTCAGGCAATTCGGGGGCATCGGCCAGACTCAACGCCGAAAGCGCGGTATAGCTACTCATTTGCCAGGAGGTATAGAGATTGCGTTTACGCTGTCTCGCGCTTAAGGTTTCAGTGGTTTCGAGGTTTTGCAATTGATCGGTGATCGCCTGATTACGCGCAAGTTGTTCATAGGTAAACGCATCGGGTTGTTCGGTTGCCAAGGCTTGGAGCGACTGTTGTTGCTGAGCGAAGTCGGCTTCACTGAATTCAAATAGATAGGCCATGGCCGATGCGTTCGGTTTGTCCTTGGTGCGCACATCGGCCCATGCAAGGTAGCAGCGATATTTCGCTCGGGTCACGGCGACGTAGAAAATGCGTAAATCTTCAGCAAGTTCTTCTTCCAATGCTTGGGCGCGATGCCGTTCAAAATCTGGTGAGCCGATATCAGCCAGCATTTGCCCCTCTTGATGAAAATGCAGCACATGACGTTCGCTCTCGATAAAATCGCCGCGTTGCCAGAGGGTGGGGCAAAACACGATTGGGTATTCAAGTCCCTTAGACCGGTGCAGGGTGACGATTTTTACCGAATCCTCATCGCTTTCGAGGCGTAATTGTTGCTCTTCGGCACTGTTTTTGTGCTGTTGGGCTTTAATGATCGAACTGCGCAGCCAGTCCAGAGCCTTATGAATGCCTAAGTGCTCATTCAGAATGGCTAATTGCACTAATTCGAGCAGGTGTTGTAGATTGGTTAATTGGCGCTCGGCCAGACGCGATTTGGATAGTTGCACGGCTATCTTTTCGGCGCTGATCAATTGTTTCATCATCGCCATGAAACCTTTGTTCTGCCAACTCTGATGATATTCTTGAAAGCGGAAAATCCAGCTATCGAGCATGGTTTCATCATTAAATGTTTGATAAAGTTGCTGACCGTTCAGGGCGAACCAACGTAAAGTGAGGGCCTGCTTAAGTAAATTAAGGTCGCCAGGATTGGCAATGGCCTGAAGTAAACGATATAAGTCGAGCGCTTCAGGCGAGCTAAATACCGATTCGGTACTGTTCAGCACCGCCGGAATTCCGGCTTCGCGCAAACATTGTTGAAAATCGCGCGCTTGTTGATTAGTGCGCACGAGAATCGCGATATCGCGTGGTTGCAGGGCGCGTGGCTCGATTTTGCTATGCAATTGATAAGGTTCTTTGAGTAGGCGCAAAATTTCATTGACAGTCGCGAGGCGAATTTCGGTAGCGGCTTTACCCCTCGTCCAATAACCATTCGCGGCATCGCTCTCGGCTAATTGCCATAACTGCAACGGGGCCAGTTTCTCATCCCCAAACGCCAGATAGCCATCCTGTTCGCTCAACCCCGGTTGTACTGGCGTGAAATTGAGCTGCTCGAACAAAAAGGGTTGCGCGCGCGCGAACAGGCGGTTGGTAGCGTTGACTAGGTAGGGATGTGAACGCCAGTTGTAACCAAGGGTATAGTGATGCTTAGCCTGTTGTTGCGCCTCGAAATAGGAATAAATATCCGCTCCGCGAAATTTATAAATTGCCTGTTTCGGATCGCCGATCAAGTAAAGCGAATGACTGTCATGCGCGAATAATTGTGAAAAAATGTACCATTGTTGCTGATCGGTATCTTGAAATTCATCAATCAGCGCCACCAGAAACTTCTGTTGTAGTTCGGTTTTCAGGAAGTCCGCATTGCCGCTGCTGAGCGCTTCGGCGAGGCGATTGATTAAGTCATCAAACGACAGCACGTTCAAAAACTGCATCTGTTGGTCTAGATGTCGCGCTAAGTAGTCAAGCAGGGCGCGTCTGAACGCGAGGCCTATTTGCTGATAAGCGATTGCAAGAGTGTCGAAGGCGGAAAAGTCTAAGTCGGCTTGGTCGAGATAATCCTGTTTACGTTGTTCACCAGTTTGGGTTTTGGTGGCTCTGAATTTATTTCCGTTCAAGCCTTCTTTGACCGCGCGAAGCGTTAGAAACTCAAAATCTGGAAGAAGTGCGCATTCATCCGGCAATGCCGTGTCAGTGTGCATTTGTAGCAGAGCTAGCCAGACGCTCAGCTGTTGGCATTTTGCTTCGAAAGTATCGGAAAAACTGCCTTTGAACGTTCCGTCTGCAATAAAACTGCGTAACTGACGGGATAATGTAGGGAGTTGATGCAGAGCCTCGGTACAATGCGCTCGAAATGCTATTAGGAGTTGTTCTAGGCTCAGAGTGTCAGGAAAGACCCGCGTTTGGGGATTAATTCCGCTAACACTGGCCAGCAAGGCATCCGGATTGGCAAAGTGCTCGGTTAATAACGCGGCCTCCCAATTCGGCCTCGGGTAAACGTTTAGACGCCAGAAGTCATCGGCACAAGCTTGTTTGATCGTGGCGACTTCGCCAGTCAATTCCGAGTCGAATAATTCGCCGCTTTCGAGGGCATGTTCGTGTAGAACTCGTTGGCAAAAACCATGAATGGTAAAAATGCCGGCCTGATCAATATCCAGCAACGCCAGTTCAAGCCGACTTTTGATTAGCGCCTGGTCTAGGCTCAGGCCGTCAAACCAGACGAGCATTAAGGGATCAATCTGTTCGGTAGCGCCCAGTAATACTGCCTGAACATCGCTAAGTCTGGCTCGAATTCGTTCTTTGAGCTCTTCGGTGGCGGCCTTGGTGTAAGTGACCACCAGCAGTTTTTTGATATCCACCCCTTGTTCGACGACAAAACGCACCACTAGCATCGCAATCGCATAAGTCTTGCCGGTACCGGCACTGGCTTCGATCAGGTTAATGCCATTCTGTAGCGGTGTTTTGATCGGGTCAAAAAAACTATGAGTCATGTTCGATGAGGGCTTAGGATTGATGGGGGAATATTATTTAAGAAATGAAAATTTATGAATGGGTATAAAAAAACCGTAGAGCACGCTGTGCGTACCCTACATTCTGTTTAAGATTTTTTACTGTTTCTCAAAGACAAAGACGTAATTCAAGCCGAGTTGAAAACGTTGGGTACTTACAAGTCTTAAAGTTTTCGACAAATATTTCTCCAGATCTTCGGGATTGAAGCCATGATGCTCTTCAGTCGCTTGACCGTCAATCAGGTGGAGCCACAATAAGACATCGAGAATCTGGTCAACGAAGGGGTGGGGTACCGTCACGATCAGACGGCCATTGGGCTTTAGCAGTTTGCTGATTGCGTTTGCCGAGGCCTGCAAATCCTCTTCCGAAAAATGCTCAAAAACGGCCAGAGAAAAAATCGCATCGAATGGACCTAGGTCTGGATGTGCCGCTAACGCTTCTGGGAAAAAACCTTTAATCAAGGTCATTCCCTCGGTTAAGTGAGTTTGGTCGAGTCTTGGATCGATGCCGGCTTTCAGGGTGACTGAGGGTGCTAATTGTTTTAACAAAAAACCTTCATCGCAACCAATATCAAAAGCACTGGTCATTCCAGAGGGGGCGTGGTTGAGGGCAACTTTTACGCGCCAAGTGCGCAGCAGTTTATCAAGAAACTTCATTGGGTAAATCCTTAGGTTGTTCGGGATAAAAAATTAATCGAAAAATTCTGAATTTCAAACGGCCTATCATACCCGAATACCGTTTAATCCAGATCTTACCAAAGAAATTTTCGTTGATGGTTTTTTAGAAAAAGTGTGAGGCTTTACGGTGTTTTGCATAATTTTTTACTTAAAATTTGGTAAATAATTACCCGTTTATGTATTAATCGCCTAAGCTTAATGAATGATATTTTATTAGTTTCGGAAGTAGTATGCGGCTATGAAATTACAGGCACGGTTATCATTGACAACAGCGTTGATCACTTTTCTAGCGGTCGCGGTTATGCTACTTGCGACTTCTTTTGTCGTTAGAACGAGTTTAGAGACTGCGGCACATGAAAAGCTCCAGACGGTGCAAGCGGCTCGGCATCAAGCGTTGACAAGTTTTTTGACGGATACTCAGGCCAAATTGTCGGTATTGGCAACTTCTTCGAATACTATAGAGGCTCTGCAAGCATTTAATGAAGCTTATCAAGACTTGGGCGCGAACGCTCAGTTTCAATTACAGCAAAAATATGTCGTCAATAACAGCTATGGCAGACAGGAACGCGATCGTCATGAGATAGTCGACAGTCAGGATCGTTATGATTTGGTTCACGGGCAATTCCATGCCAGTTTTCGGCATCAGCGCCGATTATTCCTCTGGGATGATTTACTGTTGATTGACCCTCAAGGTAATGTCGTTTACTCCTTGCTTAAAGAGAAAGACTTTGCCACGAATTTGCTTCAGGGTCCCTGGAAAAATAGCGGATTGGCTAAAGCGATTCAACCTTTGTTACAAAGTCCTGCGACAGGGGTATTTAGTTTCGCCGATTTTAGCCCGTATGAACCTTCAAATAATCAAGTGACAAGTTTTTTGGCGCTGCCGATGTTTGATAAAACCGGGCGACAGTTTTTGGGGGTTATTGCCTTGCAAGTTCCTTCGGTAATTTTGAATCGACTTATGCAGGATACGGCGGGGCTGGGTGTTTCTGGTGAAACCCTTTTGGTAGGGCAGGAGGGTTGGATGTTGACCGACTCCCGCTTTGAACAAGAGCACCTAGCATTGCGCAAACCACTAAAATCGGTAGCAGTCAAAAATGTTCTGATGGGGGAAAGCGGTATTTTGATTGAGCGAGATTATCGAAATATTTCGGTGCTGATTTCGTTTGAGCCGATTAAACCTTTCGCCGGGGCTTTAGGTGTTCCAACACAATGGGGGGTTCTGGCCAAAATTGATGAGAGTGAGGCTTTGCAGAGCCTGTCGATCTTGCTGAAATTATTATTGGGCCTCAGTTTTGGAATTGCCTTGCTGGCGTCTTTAGTCGGAGCCTCTGCGGCGCACATGGTTTCAGGTCCTATTGTCGCGATCAGAAATGCTTTGACTAGACTGAGCCAGGGTGAAGCGGTCTCAGTTCCTGGGTTGGAACGACACGATGAAATCGGAGGCATGGCCGCCGCTGCCGAAAATTTTCGTATGATTGCTCAACAAATTGAACGTAACCACTGGTTGAATGAGCAGTTGACTGGTTTGACTAATCTGGTTTCAAGCCAGTTTTCAACGCGAGAACTACCGGACACTATTCTGAATTATTTATGCGGCTGTCTTGGGGTACCGGTGGCTGCTTTATATTTTGCCGACACCCGTCAGATTTATACGCGTGTTGCGATGCATGGTCTTGCTCGACGCAACCAGCTCGATAATCAGTTCTCACTCGGTGTCGGGTTGGTCGGTCAGTGCGCTAGAGATGCGCAGCCAATTGTTCTGGCTCCGGTTCCTGAGGGTTTGACGGTCATTAGTACAGGCTTAACCGAATTTGCGCCTGAAGAATTGGTACTTTATCCGATTCGGCATAAAAACAGAGTATTGGCCGTGTTGGAATTGGCCGTTATTACACCCTTAACGCCACAGCACCATGAATTTTTGCTCCAGGTCAGTGATAGTTTGGGCGTGCATCTGGCGAATCTGCAAGCAGCCGAACATAATCTGGTGTTGCTGAATGAAACGCGCAAACAAGCCGATATTCTGGCTGAACAGCAACAAAAGATTAACGAATCGTCTCGTTATGCCCGGAGTCTGTTCGAAGCGAGTCTAGACCCTCTGGTAACGATTAACGCCGAAGGCATCATCACGGATGTGAATAGCGCAACCGAACGCGTTACAGGTGTGGCGCGTGAGGAATTAATCAATAGTGAGTTTTCGCTCTACTTTACCGAACCGGAGCTGGCGAGAATCGGCTATCGACAAGTCTTTTTGCAGGGCAGTGTGATTGATTATCCATTAGCTATTCGGCATGTCTCAGGAAAAATTACCGATGTTCTCTATAACGCAAGCGTTTATCATGATTCGGAGGGTAAGGTTGCTGGTATTTTCGCTGCGGCTCGTGATGTGACGGAGCTTAAGCAACAGGCGTCGATTCTCGCTGAGCAAAGTCAACGTATCAAAGAAGCCTCTCGCTACGCGAGGAGTTTACTCGAAGCGGGTTTGGATCCCCTCGTGACGATCAGTGCCGATGGGCGAATCATGGATGTTAACCGCGCCACAGAGCGGATTACCGGGATGGCGCGTGAGTTATTAATCGGGAGTGATTTCTCACTCTATTTTACCGATCCCGAACAAGCACGGAGCGGCTACCGGGAAGTCTTTTCACAAGGTAGTGTTATCGATTATCCGCTAGCGATTCGTCATGTCTCGGGTCAAATTACTTACGTATTGTATAACGCCAGTATTTACTATGATGCTGAAGGTGCGGTAGCTGGGGTTTTTGCGGTGGCGCGGGATGTTACTGAACTTAACCAGCAACAGGAAGCGTTGCGGCTGAGTAATGAGGAAATGCGTGCGCTCTCTGAAGAATTAAAGGCTCAAAATGAAGAGTTTCGCGCCAATCAGGAAGAATTACGCGCGCAGCAGGAAGAAATGCAGCAAAAGAATCAGCTTCTGGAGGTACAAAGCCAAGCGCTTGAACGGGCTCGACTGGAGGCTGAAAGTCGTGCGCGTGAGTTGGGACTGGCTAATCAATATAAATCGGATTTTTTGGCGAATATGTCACATGAATTGCGGACACCGTTGAATAGTATCTTGATTCTGGCGCGCAATTTGGCTGAAAATGAAGAAGCGAATTTAACGACTGAGCAAGTTGAATCGGCAAGTGTGATCAATGATAGCGGTAGTCATTTGTTAGCGTTGATCAACGATATCCTGGATCTTTCCAAAATTGAGGCGGGACGTTTTGAATTGTTTAATGAGGAGTTTTCGTTACTGGAATTGATGACCTATCTTCAAAAATCCTTTACCCCGCTTGCTGATCAGAAGGCGATCGGTTTTAGCCTTGAAATGACCGAAGATTTACCGTCGGTTGTTCAAGGCGACCGTCAACGCATTGTGCAAGTCTTGACCAATCTGCTTTCAAATGCCGTGAAATTTACCGACAGTGGGCACGTTAAAATTAAGGTCAGTCATACCGAGGAATTCTTACGTTTTGATGTTAGCGATACCGGTATAGGGATTCCGGCGGACAAGCTCAATTATATTTTCGGCGTTTTTCAGCAAATTGATGGCAGCATCAGTCGAAAATATGGTGGCTCTGGTTTAGGTTTGGCTATTAGCAAGCGCTTGATTGAACTTATGGGCGGAGCAATTAATGTTTTCAGTGAGCCAGGACGTGGCAGTACTTTCAGCATCACCTTGCCGCATATTCATAATCCTTCCAAACCTACCTTGGTACAAGTGATGTCCGCACCCGTTGATGAGACGCCATTGCCCAAGCGACTAGGTCGAACCGGTGAACCGATTCTGGTCGTTGAGGATGATCAACGCTTAACGTCGATTTTGGAACGCTTGATCGATACCCTGGGTTTTACAGTGGCTGCGGTAGCTTCCGGTGAAAAGGCGCTGGAATTTGTCGAAAATCAGCATCCTGTTGGAATCATAATGGATCTCGGTTTGCCTGGAATAGCGGGTATCGAGGTATTGCGGATGCTTAAAAATAATCCGCTAACGAGTACGATTCCGGTATTTATCATGTCAGGTGCTCAGGATAATGGTGAGGCCAAGAATGCCGGCGCGCTTGGTTATCTGAAGAAGCCGATCACTAAAGACAATATTGCCGCGGCGATTCGTCAAATCATTGAGTACAATGATCACTTGAGCAAGACCGTGTTGGTCATTGAGGACAATCCGACCGATATTTTGGGCTTGCAGAGTTTATTTCAGAATGATCCTGTCCAATTAATCAGTATGTCGACTGGAAAAGAGGCGATGACGTGGCTCCAAAATCACCATGCCGATGCGATTATTCTCGATTTAATGCTGCCGGACACCACCGGGTTTGATTGGTTACAAGAGTTAACCCTGCTGAAACAGCATCCTAGAATAATCATTCATTCGGCGCGCGATTTAAGTGGCGATGAACTATTTGAACTCCGTCAGCATGCCGATACGGTTGTTACTAAAGGAACCGCTAATAACCGTCTGCGTGAAGAAGTGTTGTTATTGTTGAATAACGACGTCCCTGCGGAAACCGTCAGTACGGCGGAGTTTCCAATAGATCCGGCGAATCAGCGACTATTGTTGGTTGATGATGACGTGCGCAATCTGTTTGCGCTTGCAAAGGTGCTGCGTCAGAAAGGTTTTATGGTTGAAATTGCTCCGAGCGGTGCTAAAGCACTTGAAATTCTCGAACAACATACGTTTTCAGCCGTTTTGTCCGACATCATGATGCCGGAAATGGACGGTTATGCACTGATTCAACGCATTCGTGAATTGGGTTATGCTGAGCTACCTTTGATAGCTGTTACTGCTAAGGCGATGCCCGGCGATATTGAATTATGCTTACAGGCGGGGGCGAATGATTATATTCCGAAACCCGTTGATATTAATAAGTTGCTGATGGTCTTGGCGAAATGGCTCTAATTTCAATGCCTAATCATCGCATTAAAGATATCGAGATTGAATTGTTGCTATTAGCGTTAAAGGAACGCTGGGGCTACGATTTTACCGGCTACGCGCGCGCATCGCTTAAAAGGCGCATGGAGTCGTTGATCGAGCATTCCGGAATGGATTGCCTGTCGCGCCTGTTGCCTTCGGTGTTATACGATGTCGAGGCTGCGCAAACCGCTATCGACGCAATTTCGGTGCCGACGTCGGATTTTTTTCGTGATCCGCCGGTCTGGCGCTATATCCGGCATACTCTGGCCGAACAGCTCAACAGCTTTCCGTTGATTAACATTTGGCAGGTTGGTTGTGGGCATGGTCAGGAAACCTATTCTCTGGCGATATTGCTGCATGAGATCGGTTTACATAAAAAAGCACGGATTGTGACCACCGATATTAATAACGCTTTTCTCAATCACTCGAAAATCGGGTGTTGGCCAAAACGGAACTTGGAAGCGTGGACTCAAAATTATCAACTATCCGGTGGTCAGGGCGATTTTAATGCTTACTTTGATCTTGATGACGATTTTCTGTATATCAAAGATGAATTCAAAACGACAATTGAATTCGTACAACACAATTTAGCGTTGGATAATGCGTTTCTGGAAACTCAATTTATTATCTGTCGTAATGTATTGATTTACTTTGGAGAAAATTTGCAAAAGCGAGTTTTTGAAGTATTTCAGGAAAGTCTCGAACGCGGTGGTTTTTTATTGCTGGGTCGGGCGGAGAGCCGACCTGAGGACCTAGTGACAATCCAACTTGAAGAGTATGAACAAACGCTTCGGTTTTATCGTAAAGCCATTAGAGGGCATTATGTCTAAATTACTGGCCATTGGTTTTTCGGCGGGCGGAATTCCTCTCACCCAAACCTTATTGAACGCCTTAGCGCCCGCTTATCCGTTGCCGATCGTCGTGATTACCCATTTGCCCAACTATTATGATTCCGGTTTGATCGACTTGTTCAATCGGGTGGTGGCATTACCGGTGAGCATGGCTTTTGATAAGGAACCCATTCACTCAGGACATGTGTATTTTGCTCCACCCGATTATCATTTATTGATAGAGCGTCCGGGATATTTCGCGTTGTCCCATGATGCGCGGGTCAAAGCGGTTCGACCAAGTATCGATGTATTTCTGAAAAGCGCCGCCGAAATATATGAAAAAGATCTATTAGCCGTTATATTGAGTGGCGCAAATAGTGATGGAGCAGATGGCATGGCGACGGTAAAGTCCTTAGGGGGCGTCACTATCGTGCTTGATCCGTTACAAACTGACTTTCGTACCATGCCGGCAGCTGTGTTGGATGCGGTTGATGTAGATTATGTTGCCAGCCTGGATGATATTACTGCCTTATTGCAATCAGTACAGGAGTCCTGAATGTCTTTTTATCGAGTGTGAGTGATGAGCATGCCGCCGAAAATATTAATTGTGGATGATAATCCTTATAATCGGTTAAGTATCCGTAAGGTATTGATGAATCTCGATGTTCAGATCAAGGAAGCCTGTAATGGTTTTGATGCTTTGTCGATGACCTTGGAAGAGGATTACGCCCTGATTTTGCTGGATGTGCAAATGCCTGAGATGGATGGTTTTGAAGTGTGCGAACAACTTCACAGCAATCCGCGGACCGCTCAAACGCCAGTCATTTTTATTACCGCTGCCTATGATGATATCGTCCATAAGCTGCGCGGCTATGTCGCTGGGGCAATTGATTATCTGGAAAAGCCCATTGATGATTATTTATTGAAGGCTAAGACGCAGGTTTTTTTGCGGATTTTCGAGCAGCAAACCACCTTACAAAAAGTTAATGAGGAATTACGCATCGCGGCTATTGCCTTTAATTCTGAAGAGGGCATTGTGGTGACTGATCCGCAGGCGAATATTTTACGGGTCAATTCCGCTTTTTCGAAGTTAACCGGTTATAGTGCCGACGAGGTTATTGGTCAAACGCCGAGAATTCTAAAATCAGGACATCACGATAATGAGTTTTATCGCCAACTTTGGTTGTCGTTGATTGACCAATTGCATTGGAAAGGTGAAATCTGGAATCGCCGTAAAAGCGGTCAAGTGTATCCTGAATGGCTCACAATCAATGCCGTAGTGGATCAGCATAATCAAGTGACACATTACGTCGGGATCTTTTCGGATATCACCGAACGTAAAATTGCCGAAGAACAAATTCAACAGCTGGCTTTTTTCGATCCCTTGACGCATTTGCCGAATCGTAGGCTTCTGCTGGATCGTCTGCAGCAGGCCAATTTAAATAGCGTGCGCAATAATGCCTACGGTGCCTTATTGTTTCTTGATCTTGACCAGTTCAAAGCACTTAATGATACTCAAGGACATGATATCGGTGACATGTTATTGATTGAAGTTGCTAAGCGATTGAGTCGCTGTGTGCGCAAAATAGATACGGTTGCGCGCTTGGGCGGTGATGAATTTATGATTGTACTGGAAAAACTGGGCCCCGATCCTGACCGTGCGATTAGTTATGCGCGTCAGCTCGGTGAAAAAATGTTGCAGGCCTTGACTCAACCTTGCAAACTTAAAGGGTTTGACTATTTGACGAGTGCGAGTATTGGGGTCTGTTTGTTTTATAAGAATCAGACCAGTAACGAGATGCTCTTCAAACACGCTGATACTGCGATGTACGAAGCTAAAAAAGCCGGGCGTAATGCCTTGCGCTTTTTTGATCCGGCGATGCAGAGCGCTTTGGAATTGCGGATTGCGATGGAAAACGATCTGCAACGGGCCTTATCGGAACAACAGTTAATCTTGTTTTATCAGGGGCAGGTTAATAATCAAAATTCCGTGGTGGGCGCTGAAGTGCTGCTGCGCTGGCTTCATCCGCGACGAGGCTTCGTGTCTCCGGTGGAATTTATTCCTTTGGCGGAGGAAAGTGGTTTGATTCTGTCGATCGGGAATTGGGTATTGATGATGGCCTGTGCGCAACTAAAAAAATGGGAAGCGCATGACAACACCCGGCATCTGAGTTTAGCGGTGAACGTTAGCGCGAGCCAGTTTCATCAAAGCGATTTTGTGGAGCAAGTGATCCAGGCCATTCATCGAAATGCGATACATGCCGACCGACTTAAGCTTGAATTGACCGAAACCTTAGTTATTACCGATATCAACGACACACTTCGAAAAATGAACGCCCTGCGTGACATTGGTGTCCATTTTTCGATGGATGATTTCGGTACTGGCTATTCGTCGCTTGCCTATTTGACGCAACTTCCGTTTGATCAACTTAAAATTGATCAATCATTTGTCCGCAATATGACTGAAAAATCCACGAATGCCGTTATTGTCCAAACCATTATCGGTATGGCCCAAAATCTTGGCATGGAAGTGATTGCGGAAGGGGTCGAAACTGACGCGCAAAGAGAGTTTCTTGAGATACATCAGTGTACGGTATATCAAGGTTTCCTTTTCAGTAAACCCGTTCCTGTTGCTGAATTTGAACTATTTTTGAACAAGCATTAATGAATGAAAATAAAATAACTTGAACAGATTTGGAGTGGGTAAGTCGCAGCAGAGTTGAATGCGCGTTGCTTATCCACTCTACGTTTTTGTACAAGTTAGGTAACTCGCAAAAAATATCCCCCTCTAATTTTCATCAGAGCGTCACTATAACTGATGTATCCTACGGGGATAATTTTACCTATCAAAACCGAAATGATCAGCTTATCAAAAAAACACATCACTACGATTAAAGATGCTGCGAAA
>CANNKG010000104.1 GCA_947505105.1 Methylococcaceae bacterium
AGGATGTCGAGGAGGTGATGAAAAAACTTAACCATCGACCACGGAAAAGCCTTAACTATAAAACACCTCATTCAGTCTTTTTTGCAGAATCTTTGCCGAAGGCCGCATGACAACTAGGATTGCACTTCGGAGTTGAATCCGCCCTTGAATATCAAGTTCAAGAAAATTATTTCAATTCCTCAGGTGTTGCAATTGATGCCGACGCTCTTGCCAATTTAATTTTTTGGTCATTCAATTTTTCCTGACGCCGCCACAAAATAAACACAATCGCCGTGCCGACAAAAGCCACCATACCATCAGGGCCCCAGATAATAATGCCGCCAAGTTGTTGATCCAACAGCCATCCAATATCCCAGCGGCCAAACAAAAAGTCATACGCGGTATAAATTTGTTTATGGCTGAGCGTAATCACAGCACCAATAATGGTATTCGGTACGGTAATCACCCACAAAATAATCAGGCGCATCCCGTAGGAGAGCCGGGCGGATTTTTGCCGGGGATCACAAATCAACCACCAGAAGAAGAAGCCAGACAGGATCATGGTAAAGTGCATCCAATCATGCAAAGGCTTATCATAAACCGCCTGATCATGTAACTTGGGGATTTGCCAGATAAGCAAGGTTAAAACGAAATTGACTGACGCGACGAAAGGATGGACTAAAAATAAATACAGCCACTGCATCAGTTTATTCCGGATGAGCGGCGTCAACACATAATGCCTTAACAGGTAAGGCAGACCTTGAATCAGCGGAGCCAGCGGCATACTCAGAATGATCAGCAGCGGTGCGATCGAACGAATTAACATGTGTTCGATTTGATGCATAAACAGAAAATGATCCGATAACGGCTCCAGCGGCGATTGCAAAGCAATCACAAAACTGGCAACGCCGAATATAAAAGTCAGCGTTTGGCCTAGTGAAACCGGACGCTCATTATCACGGCGTTTGGCTCGGCCACGAAAATAAATGATCACCGTAAACAGAATGGGTAAGGTGATTTCAGGGGTGTAGACCCATTGAGCCCAGATCGACTGATCCGGATTAATGCCGGTATGCGCATAGCCATCGATCGACCACAGCCCCAACCCCAAAAGGCCGAACAGTACATTAAAATGCCGTATTTTCACAAAAGTTACATTGCCTGGGTTAAAATTATCGAAGAAGATTTAGCTAAATTAACGTTTTAATTAGCTTTACAGACGATCGCCATACAACCGGACGTCCAGCAGATGGTTTTATCCTTCAAAATGTGAGGAATAAGCGCTAACATCGCCGAACGCTGGTAATGCCATGCTGATTCCTGGCCTGATGGGATTTTAACATGGCTGAGGTCGATTTCCCCATAGGATTGAATTCATTGAGCATCGCCGGATTTTTCGATACGATCTTGTTAAATTTTTCCACTGAACTTAACTTTACGCCTAAGCGCGCTATTCAATAATTATTTCGTGAACACTGTCCAGGCATTTTTTAAACAAAACGGCGCATTATCGAAAGTCGTTGATGGTTACCGCGAACGTCTTCAGCAAATTGAAATGGCCGAGGCGATTGCTGACGCTATTGAGCAGCAGAAAAACCTTATTGCCGAAGCCGGGACCGGGACCGGAAAAACCTTTGCCTATTTGGTTCCGGCGATTCTGTCGGAAAAAAAAGTGATTGTCTCCACCGGCACTAAAAATTTGCAGGATCAATTATTCACCAAAGATTTGCCGGTCATTCGTAAAGCCTTAAAAATACCATTGCTGGTTGCCTTACTAAAAGGCCGTAGCAATTATTTCTGCCACTATCGCCTGAAACAAGCGTTGGACTCAACGTTCGGCTATGAAAAGGCGGATGCTGATGCGCTCGCCAAAATCAGCTCCTGGTCCCGACGCACCAAGACCGGAGATATTTCGGAAATGTCAGAGGTGTCCGAAACCAATCCAATCTGGTTTCATGCCACCTCGACCAAAGACAATTGCTTGGGGCAAGATTGTCCCGATTTCGCCGAATGTTTTCTGGTCAAGGCACGCCGAAAAGCTCAGGAAGCAGAGGTATTGGTAATCAATCATCATCTGCTATGCGCCGACTGGTCGATTCGAGATAACGGCTTTGGCGAATTGCTACCGAGCGCCGAGGTGGTTATTATCGATGAAGCCCATCAACTTGCCGATGTCGCCTCCAATTTTTTGGGCGTAACGCTCAGCTCCAAACAGTTAAACGATCTGGCCGAGGACACCTTGGCGGAATTTTTTACCGATGCAACCGATTTGCCGGATTTGCGCACCGCCAGTGAAGATCTCCAGTTCGAACTTAAAAACCTGCGCTTGGCATTTGGCGTTGAAATTCGGCGTGGCGAATGGCAGGAGATTGAAAATAACCCCAAAATCACCGGCGCGCTTGACGATGTCGTCAAACAATTAAAACGTCTGACCGACCAACTTTTAATCGCTTCGGTCAAAACCAAAGGCCTGGAAACCTGTTTTAATCGGGCTGAGGAAATGACCCTGCAATTGCAAACGATTCTGAACGATGCCAAAGGTCAATGGATACGCTGGTTTGAAATATACAAACAATCGGTAACGCTCAGTAGAACCCCACTCGATATTGCCAGCGAATTTAGAAATTTTATGCAGCAACATCCGGCAACCTGGATCTTCACCTCGGCGACCTTAAGTGTCGCTAATCGATTCGAACATTTCGCCAATAATTTAGGCATTCAAGCGGATTCGAATCGCTGGGATAGCCCGTTCGATTATCCCAATCAGTCCTTGTTCTATCATCCACGCGGTTTGCCCAAACCGATTGATCCCGAGTTTACCGCTAAAATTATTGAGTTTGCCTTACCGGTACTCGAAGCCAGTCGTGGGCGCGCCTTTTTTCTATTTACCAGCCACCGTGCCTTAAATCTGGCGGCAGAAATTCTGAAGAAAAAGATCAGCTATCCATTGCTGGTCCAGGGCAGCCATCCTAAAACCTTGTTGCTTGAAAAATTTAAACAGCAAGGCAATGCGATTTTATTAGGCACGTCAAGCTTTTGGGAAGGCATTGACGTGCGTGGCGAAGCGCTGTCCTGCGTTATTATCGACAAATTGCCGTTCGCCTCCCCGGGCGACCCGGTCTTGAAAGCCCGTTTACAGGCAATGGAACAACAAGGGCGCAATCCGTTTTTCGAATACCAACTTCCGGCCGCGGTCATAGCGTTAAAACAGGGCATTGGCCGCCTGATTAGAGATGTTGATGATCGGGGCGTGTTGATGGTCTGCGACCCTCGCTTACTCAAGCGCGGCTATGGACAAATTTTTCTCGACAGCGTTCCAGCCATGCGCCGCAGCCGAGATATCAAAGACGTACAAGCCTTTTTTGAAACTGAGTCATCATGAAATTATTAGCGATAGAAACCTCCACGCCCGCCTGTTCAGCCGCATTATTTATCGATGGCGAAGTTTACGAACGCTTTGAAATTGCGCCCAAGGCGCATACCCAATTATTACTGCCGATGATCGACTCGTTAATGGCCGATGCAGGACTCCGTCCACAGCAATTGGATGCGTTGGCGTTCAGTCGCGGCCCCGGTTCATTTACCGGAGTGCGGATTTCAACCGGCGTGATTCAAGGCATCGCGTTCGGCGCCGATTTGCCGGTCGTACCAGTATCAACGCTTGCCGCGATGGCGCAGGACTTTTTCATGCAGCATCTGATCGATACGGCTTTTGTCGCTTTAGATGCCCGGATTGAAGAAGTTTTTTGGGGAATTTATCAACGTAACCCTGAAGGCTATGCCACTTTGAGTGGCATCGAAGTCGTCTGTCCACCCGCAAGCGTTAATATTCCCGAACTCGCAGGCGCCGGTATTGGCTCGGGCTGGGCAGTTTATGCGCAATTATTGTCCGATCGATTGACTGTTCCGCTACTGGAACTTGATGCCGAACGTCTTCCAAGAGCTTCGGCAGTTGCTCGCTTGGGCGCCTACGGCTTCGGTTTGGGGCAGGCCGTATCGGCAGAACAAGCCATGCCGGTTTATCTCCGCGACAAAGTCGCTAAAACCGAAGCGGAACGTTTAGCTGAGAAACAAACCGCTTGATGCATTACACTAATTAACGATCTTAACTTTAGCCCTCATTCATTCATCCAACTCACTGAATTCGACAATGGAAGAAATCTTATACCTGGGAAGTGCTTACCTGACCGGCCTGATTGCGAACCGTTTATCTTTTCCACCCCTGGTCGGTTATCTTGTGGCAGGTTATCTATTGCATTATTTCAACGAAGGTACGTTGCAATCGCTTACCCATATTGCCGATATCGGTATTGAACTGTTATTGTTCAGTGTCGGTCTCAAACTGCGGCTGAGTTCGTTGCTTCGCCGAGAAGTGCTTGCCGTCGGCGGCTCGCATATCCTGATCGTCACTGGCGTTTCCGGCGGGCTGTTTTTCTGGTTAGGTGAGCATGTAACTGGAGCATTGATTCTAGGCGTCAGTCTGGCATTTTCAAGCACAGTGTTGGCGATCAAAGTATTGGAAGATAATGGCGAAATCTCCAGCCTGCATGGTCGAGATGTGTTAAGTATTTTGATTTTTCAAGATATCGTCGCAATCGCCCTGTTGGCGCTGGCGGATAATAAGGCTCCTACGCCTTGGGCTTTGGCTTTACTCGGTATTCCATTATTAAGACCTATCGCTCATCTGTTACTCAGTTTAACCAACGCTAGTGAACTCAGATTACTCCTTGGGGTTTGTCTTGCCTTAGCGGGAGGCTTATTCGCCGAAACGGTCTCAGTGTCTCCCGAAATCGGTGCATTGCTCACTGGCGTCATGATGGCCGCTCATGAGAAATCCGAAGATACCGCGCATAAATTGTGGGGCTTAAAAGAACTCTTTTTAGTCGCTTTTTTTCTCCAGATCGGTTTGAGTGAATTACCCGGAAAAGCCGAAATTATCTCGGCCTTAGAGCTATTGCTGGTCTTGCCGCTGCAAGGCGTGTTATTTTTCATCCTGTTTTTAATGTCCGGCTTACGCGCGCGAACCGCCTTTGTCTCCTCGATCGCCTTGATGACCTATAGCGAATTCGCCTTGATTACGACCGATGCGATGGTGAAAGCGGGCTTCTTAAGTGCTGAATGGAAGTCAATTATCAGCCTTGCCGTCGCAGGTTCCTTGGCGATTGCCGCACAATTAAATCGTTTTTCGCATCGGCTATTTGCCTTATGTGAATCGACACTCGCCCCCCTCGAACGAAAATCCAGAACTCCCGACCACTTACCGGTCACCATTGGCAAGGCCGAATGGTTAGTTTTAGGGATGGGCCAAACCGGAGTCGCCGCCTATCTCTCGCTCCATCAGGAAAACAAACCTGTCATAGGTCTTGATGCCGACCCGATTGTGCTAAAAAAAGTCATCGGCAAGGGCTTGCGTGTAGTCTATGGTGATGCCGAAGATGCTGAATTATGGCGCCAGCTACCCTTGGATCGTGTTAAGGGTATTGTCTTAACCATGCCAGATTACAATGCACGCTATTCGACCATCGAATTGCTACGCAATACAGGGTATCTAGGCCAAATTGGCACGATTTGTTTTAATGCCAATGAAAAACTGGCGCTGGAAAAACGCGGGGCCAGTTTCGTTATTCACCCTCTTTACGAAGCTGGCTCTCAGTTAGCCAAACAACTCATCAGTTAGCGAACCCTACCTTGATGCACTATAGATTGAGAGTGACCGAATGTTGACCCGTTTGTTGCTAGTATTTGCCTATATGTTAAAGACATCGAAACGTTATCGGAGCATCAAACGTTTCTTTTTCGACCTGCTTGAAAATGTGGACAACCCGCTCAAGAAAATCTTTGACGTGTTCATGATTTGCATTATTTTCAGCAGCGTCGGTTTGAAAGTCTACGAATCACGCACGGCGCCCAATCTATACATCGACTGGTTTGAATATGAGGTCATGCTGCTCTTTATCGTCGAATATATCCTGAGAGCCTGGTTATACAATGATAGCCATCTGATTATTCTTCGGGAATACGAAAAAGCGCTCTATTTAAACAAACCGTTTGAATTGAGAGCCGCACTTAAGGAAATTTTGCTTAAAAAACTCGCATATATGACCTCGCCCTATGCGCTGATCGATTTGTTAGCCATTATCCCCACCTACCGGGAAATTCGCTTTCTGCGAATTTTTTTAATCTTTCGATTGTTCAAATTATTCCGTTATGTAAACAGCATCAAAATTTTTACCGATGTAATTGTCAGTAAACGCTTTGAATTACTGACCCTAGCGATGATTATGGGCCTGATCGTCATTATTGCGACCTTGGCGATCTATCTGTTTGAAAGCCCGGCACTCGGCGGAGAAATCGAAGACCTATTCAGTGGCTTTTATTGGGCGATTGTCACGGTCGCCACCTTAGGCTATGGTGACCTCGCTCCCGTTACGCCAGCCGGTCGAATAGTCGCGATGCTCCTGATTTTATCCGGCTTGGTGGGACTTGCGTTTTTTACCTCAATTATCGTCGCGGAATTTGAAGATAAAATGCAGGTGTTTCGCGAAAATAAAACCGCTGCCGAATTAAAGCGTTATACCGACTTTGTGATCATTTGCGGTTATGGTCGGGTCGGTCAGGAAATTGCCAGACAACTGAGCAGAATTAAACATAAATTCATCGTTATTGACAGAAAAGAAGCTAATGTTGAGCAGGCGCGCAAACTCGGCTATTTAGTCATTCAAGATGATGCCTGCACGGACAGTGTGTTATTAAGCGCTGGAATTAACAAAGGTGCCTCGGTGGTGGTATGCAGTACCGGCCAGGATGTCGCTAACGTTTACATTACTTTAACCAGTCGTCACCTAAATCCCAAGATTCGCATTATCTCCCAGGTAAATCGCGTCGAAAACGAGAAAAAGCTTTATCAGGCTGGCGCCGATCATGTGATCCGGCCTTTTGAAATTGCTGGATTACTTGCGGCAGAATACGTAGGGCAGCCGGTGGCGTTCGAAGCCCTCCTCGGATTACTGCGCGAGCAAAGACATATTCACTTGGAAACTATCGTCATTCAACCCGGCACCTTTGCTGAACATCAGTCCATAAAAGATCTGGCTGTCGAACAATACAAATTGAAATTGATTGGCATCATTTCGGCCAATCCAGTCCACTTAAAACACAAAAATGCCTATAAGGTCAAAAACGAGCATTTTTATTTTAATCCCGCCCCTCACTTCATCTTACAGGCAAAAGACATTCTCGTGATTATTGGCCGCGAATACAGTATTGGCTATTTTAGAGATCAACTCGAAAAAAGCGGTTTAAAAAAGGGGGCTAAATAATGGCTAGAATCGCCATCTTTGGCTTCAATCGCCTGAGTTTTGAAATTCTGAGTCGTCTCGATCAAAATTTACATGAAATCTTTGTGGTCGAACAAGACTCCATAAGAGCAGGACAAGCCTTAGATAAAGGCCTAACGGTTTTCAATATCGATTTTCGTAATGATGAAGAACTAAGCAAATTAGGGATCGGCCGTAACATTGATTTCTTGTTTTGTGTCTTGCCGGAGGATTCCGACAATGTATTTTTAACCCTTTCAGCACGCGCCATGGATAGCCGCTTAAGTATTATCGCCGCCGTTGAATATCCCGACTGCATTGATAAATTAATTGCGGCGGGAGCTACCAAAGTAATTGACCCGTATCAAATTTGCGCCAGAAAATTTTGCGATCTAATTAAAAAACCCGAAATTACCATGGTGCTCGATCATACCGTGTTCGGACGTGGCGATTTACGCCTGGCCGAAGTCACTATTCCGGAAGGGTCAAGGTTAATCGACAAGATGGTGAGTGAGCTTAACCTCAATGTCGATTATAATTTGATTTTGATTGGCATTCTGGACAAAGAACTCAACGATGACTTTCATTTTGTGATGGGTGAACAATTGCATAAATTGACGGTCGGCGATGTTCTGGTGCTGATTGGACCTTCCCGAGCTATTCGATTATTTACTAAGGAGCTTTGTCATGCTTGAACGGATTAAATTTACCCCGCGGATCTGGTTTTTTGTAGGCTTCGTCAGTTGTATCAGCATGCTGGGCATCGGCGCTTATCTGCAATTCGTAGAACATTTGGAACCCTGTCCGTTATGTATTTCTCAGCGTATTGGCTTACTGGCGGTTGGTGTGCTGATGCTGATTGCGGCACTGCATAATCCGGGTATCGCGGGTATTAAAATCTACGCAATTGCTGGTGCGATTTTGGCGTCAATAGGCGGCTCGATCTCGATCCGGCATATCTGGATTCAACATCTTCCACCCGATCAAGTTCCCGAATGCGGTCCAGGCTTGGACTATGTATTTGAAAACTTTCCATTGGCTGAAACCATCAAACTCATGCTCAGCGGAACCGGCGACTGCGCTATTGTTGACTGGACCTTATTAGGCTTTAGTATTCCGGAATTGACTCTGCTAGCCTTCTTAGGCTTGGCCGGTCTCAGTCTCCTGCAAATCTGGAATATTCCCGCAGATAACTCATAATCACCACTTACCATTATGTACAAGTTTCTACTCACTTTTTTATCGCTAATAACTCTACTGATCACTCAAACCGCACATGCAAATGAGTGGATCAGTTTAGAGCACGCCATCGCCGACCCCCATCGCTCAGCCGAACATAAAGCCCGCGATCAATATCGTCATCCGCTGCAAAC
Source organism: Methylococcaceae bacterium (assembly GCA_947505105.1). Taxonomy (GTDB): domain Bacteria; phylum Pseudomonadota; class Gammaproteobacteria; order Methylococcales; family Methylomonadaceae; genus SXIZ01. Next base: position 8,669 of record CANNKG010000104.1, read on the forward strand.
GCTTCAATTCTTTGACGTTAAAAACACCCATGCAGTGCTTGAAATCTGGCCAGGGGCTGACGGTTGGTATACCGAAATTCTCGCGCCTTATTTAAAAGATCACGGTCAATTAACCGTTGCCAATTTTGGTAGCGATCCAGAAACGCCTTTTTTTCAAAAAAATGCCGAACGGTTTAACAATAAACTCGCCACTAATCCTAAATTATATGGCAAGGTGCGCATCACGACCTTGCAACCGCCCGCTGATCTTGATATCGCTCCCGAAGCCTCGATGGATAGAGTGTTGACATTTCGTAACGTCCATAACTGGATGCGTAATGATCAGGCACTTGCGGTATTCAAAGCCATGTTCAAGGCCCTGAAACCGGGCGGTATTCTAGGCGTTGTCGAACATCGGAGCGCCATGCAGACGCCCCCTGACCCGGAAGCCAAATCCGGTTATGTCAGTGAAGATGAAGTTATTAAACTCGCAATGAAGGCGGGCTTTGAATTTTTAGCCAAATCTGAAGTCAATGCCAACCCCAAAGACACCAAAGACTATCCTGAAGGTGTCTGGACCTTGCCGCCAACCTTAAAACTCGGCCAACAAGATCGGGATAAATATATCGCCATCGGTGAAAGCGATCGCATGACCCTAAAATTTGTGAAGCTGAAATAAGGAATGATGTATTTTTCAAAATACCTTTTTGCAGCTATCCATTTGGGTATCTCACGTAGTATAACCCCACCCCAACCCTCCCCTTATCAGGGGAGGGAGACGAGAATAATCTCCTCCCCCTGTCAAGGGGGAGGTTGGGAGGGGGTGAATATTGCAATTTTGTATGATGGTATTTTTATGTCTGCGGTATCCCTAAGCATTACCATTTATTGCTCTGAAAATATTTCAGCGCCGTTATTCCAATGACCCGCCTAATTCTTCAAAACAAGCACTAGGCGGCGTTCATATCCCAAACAGTTCGGCTGAAGCATGTTGTTTTACACCTTGCACTTGAAAATATACCCAAGCGCACAATACGAGTTATCCACAGCTAACGCAAGTTATCCGATATTGCTAATAACAATTTTCAATGTAGCGCGTAACTCATTGTTGTATTTTTATCACATTGAAATAAAAGCTATTTGTTTTTATTTTTTCGATTGCTTGAAATATCTGTGCGCCATAATTCGAGTGTTAATCCCGCATTACTCACCATTCATCCACAAAGTTATCCACAACCTGAGCTCATGAAAATAGCCCGCGTCGCACTTGCCATTCCGGTATATCGATTATTTGATTATGTAATACCCGAGGCTTTGGCAGAACAACGCTTGGAAATTGGCATGCGCTTACAGGTTCCATTTGGACCCCGACAAAAAATTGGTTTTTTGATTGAGATTGCCAGCAGTTCCGAGTGGGCGATTGAAAAATTAAAACCGATTACGGCGCTGATTGATGAGTCAACGCTATTGTCCGAATTAGATACTGAGTTATTGCAATGGGCAAGCCGCTATTATTACCACCCACTGGGAGAAGTATTCAACACGGCCTTTCCGATCGCACTTAGAAAAGGCAAAGCGTCGGCGCTGACGATACCCAAGTATTTTGCGCTGACACCCGAAGGCCTCACCTTCGACCCGACCCTATTAAAACGTGCGCCCAAGCAACAGCAGTTATTGAAGGACTTGCAAGCTTTAGCGACCAAGGTTTATTCGGAAACTATACTGGCCGAAATCCTTAAACCCTGGCAATCGACAGTCACTAGTTTGATTCAAAAAAGTTTGCTGGTGGAGATTGAATCTCCGGCTGAATTCGAATCCATTTCCTCGACCAGCCAAAAACCACTCGACGCCAATAGCGAGCAACAGCACGCTATCGAACAAATTTGCGCCAATCTGCACAAATTTCAGGTCTATTTATTAGAGGGTGTGACCGGCAGCGGTAAAACCGAAGTCTACATGCAAATCATTCAAACCGTTCTGGACGCCGGACAACAAGTGCTGGTGTTGTTACCGGAAATTTCATTGACGCCGCAATTGGAAGCGCGTTTTAAACAACGTTTTCAAGTGCCGATCGCAATTTCACATTCAGGCTTGACTGATACCCAACGCCATTCAGCCTGGTTACAGATGCAACAAGGTTCAGGAAGAATCTTACTCGGAACCCGCTCAGCTTTATTTACCCCATTGACCAATCCTGGTTTATTCATTCTTGACGAAGAACATGACAGTTCGTTCAAACAACAGGAAGGCTTTCGTTTTTCGGCGCGCGATGTCGCCATTATGCGCGCCAAAGCGTTGAATATCCCGATTATCTTGGGTTCAGCTACCCCATCGCTCGAAAGCATCGAAAACGTCAACCAAGGGCGCTATCAACGCCTGCATCTGCCGCAACGGGCAGGCGCCGCAATCGAGCCAAGCTATATCATCATGGATATTCGCAATAAAAAGCTCCAGGAAGGTTTGTCGGAACCCTTGCTACAAGCGATTAAAGACACGCTGGCAAGGCAAGAACAGGTATTGATTTTTCTCAATCGACGCGGTTTTGCGCCGACCTTGATTTGTCATTACTGCGGCTGGATAGCGAGTTGCTGGCAATGTGATGCGAATTTTGTGATCCATTATGACGAGCAGCGCCTCACCTGCCACCATTGCGGTTTAAACCAAGCACTGCCAAAAGAATGCCCGAGTTGTCATAAACGTGAATTAAAACCGCTGGGCCTTGGCACCGAGCGCGTTGAAAAAGTATTGAACACCTTATTTCCAGATAAGCGTCTGGTCCGCCTCGACCGCGACACCACCAAAACTAAAGGCGCTCTCGAAGATTATCTGCAACAAATCAACGATCACGAGGTTGACATTATTCTCGGTACCCAGATGCTGGCGAAAGGTCACCATTTTCCGAATGTAACGCTGGTCGCGTTACTCGATGTGGACAGCGGCCTGTTCAGCGTCGATTTCCATGCCCCCGAAAGGCTCGCTCAATTGATTACTCAAGTCGCCGGCCGCGCCGGACGTGCACAAAAACCCGGCAAAGTGATTCTTCAAACCCGGCAACCCGAGCACCCGATGCTGCAAACCTTGATTCGCCAAGGCTACGCAAGCTTTGCCAAGCTCGCGCTGGCCGAACGCAAACTGGCCAAGCTGCCGCCGTTTAGCCATCAAGCATTATTCAGAGCCTCCGCCACCGATGCTAAATTGCCTTTAGACTTCCTGTTAAAAGCTGCCGAAATCGCCAAACAACTCGCAGCCCAAGATTTTACGGTTCAAGGCCCGGTCACCGCGCCGATGGCAAGGCGAGCCGGACGCTATCATTATCAATTACTCTTTCAAGCCGAGCACCGCCGCAATTTACGCTATGTGCTCGATCAGTTATTGCCGCAACTCGACACGATTCCGGAAATTAAAAAAGTCCGCTGGTCGATCGATATTGATCCGATTGATTTATATTGAAAACTTTAACGTCCGATCTCCTCTCAATCAATGTGACACTCAATTATTAAGTTCCTTAGCTAAGTCCAAACGAAACACATAATTGCCGATATTGGTTAAAGCCGCCTGATAAAGATCTCGATCAAAGATGGCCCAATTTTGAACGCGTACCGTTGGTAGGGTCAGAATCATCGTCATGGGATCATAAAATCCTGGTTGCTTATGACGTGGTTCGCTCAATAATTGCGCTGATTTTAATTCCCAAAGATTTGAATTGGGCATTTGGCTTAATTGCAGTTGGTAATGCTCATTTTGGATTTGCACATCTTGAATAGTCACTATTCTGTAATTGGTGTCATAGATAGCATTTTCAGGTGTCTCAACTTGTGTGCCGGTGTCAATCAGTCTGGGGGAGAGGTTTTTGAGAAATGAAGTTGTACCATCGCCAAGCTGACCATAATCATTATTACCCCACGTCCATAAACTGCTATCGGACTTCAAAGCCATACTATGTTTGCCTGCAGAAATCGCACTAAAACCGGTACCGATTTGTAACGGCACATCGCTGTGTGACTTTAAATGACCGAGCAGGCCAAGCCCCCAACTCCACAAACTGCCGTCGTTTTTCAATGCCAGATTAAATTCATAAGAGCTCGAGATTTTACTAAAACCGGTACCGATCAGTTTAGGCACAAGACTTGTGGTTTTGCTGCCATCGCCAAGCTGACCATAATCATTATTACCCCATGCCCACAGACTGCCATCGTTTTTCAACCCGAGGCTATGCTTTGATCCGCTCGCAATAGCCTTAAAATCGGTGCCGATTTGTTGAGGCGTTTTACTGTCATTAAACGAACCGTCACCGAGTTGACCAGAGGAATTCTGACCCCACGCCCAGAGACTACCATCGGATTTAAGTGCCAGCGTATGACGACCGCCGGCCGAAACAACGCTAAAGTTACCCGGAATGGATTCTATAATTTGGCTATTATCGCTATACCACTCGCTTAGGCTAGCATCGGTTTTTACAGCAACAATATGACTTACGAATTTCGGAAAATCGATGTCCCAGTCAAAAAATTCAGTGGTTGATACTGCCCGATAACCGGTATCCACTTGGGAAGGGAGTAAAATCTTGAATATGTATCCGACATCTAGATTAAAGGGCGTCCCCCAAGCCCATAAATTACCCTCAGGTGTCAGAGCCAAAGAATAGCCAGAACCGGCTGCAATACTTGAAAATCCGCTACTGACGATTTGTTTAGGCAGAGAACTGCCTTGAGTAGAGCCATCGCCAAGCGCTCCAGCCCCCCATGCCCATAAACTACCATCGATTTTTAATGCCAAGGAATGCGCGGAACCTGCCGAAATAGCCGAATACCCGGTACCCACTGATTCAGGAAGCAGGCGCCAGGACACATCCTCCTCACCAAGCTGTCCCCAATTGTTGCTACCCCATGCCCATAAACTGCCGTCGGCTTTCAGCGCAACGGTATGGCGTCCACCCGCTGAGGCAGCCGTAAATCCACTGCCGATTTGTTTAGGTAGCAAACTGGGCATCGTTGTGCCATCACCAAGCTGGCCAACATTATTATTGCCCCAAGCCCATAAACTGCCGTCGGCTTTCAGCGCAACATTATAAGAAGTATCATACGAATAGGCAGTAGTATTAATAGCGATAGTAGTAAATCCAGTACCGATTTGTTTAGGGATAACACTTTCTGTCGTACTGGCATCGCCGAGTTGGCCAGCACGGTTGTCTCCCCAAGCCCATAAGCTTCCATCCGTTTTTAGGGCCAAGGTATACAGGTAGCCTGCGGCGATGGCTTTAAAATCCGTACCGATCTGTTTAGGTTGAAAGCTCGAGGTTTTAGTGCCATCACCCAGTTGACCAAAAGAGTTATCTCCCCATGCCCACAGGCTACCATCGCTTTTCAACGCGACAGAATGGGAATATCCAGCGGCAATTACCGTAAAGTCGCTGCCAATTAGCTTCGGGGCAACATAATGCCAATCTGTTGTTCCATCACCGACTTGACCCCAAGTATTAGTTCCCCATGCCCAAAGGCTGCCATCGGATTTCAACGCCAGACTATGATTAACATTTGTCGAGATGGTTTTAAAATCGGTACCAATTTGGCTGAAGATACGCTGAGGAGCGAAACTAGGCGTTTCCCCCGTTGAGAGAGGTCCCAATGCGCCATTAATGTTAGCTCCCCATACCCAAAGCGTGCCATCGTTCTTTAGCGCAAGGGTATGAAAAGAACTTGTAGAAACCTCTTTAAAATCAGTACCGATTTGTTTGGGAATAAAACCACTACCTTTAGAAATATCACCTAATTGTCCATAGGCATTGTAGCCCCAAGCCCATAAACTACCATCGGATTTTAAGGCAAGCGTATGATCAAAGCCAGCAGAAATTTTGGTATAACCTCCAGCAAAACATACAGAAAGCACCGTATTGACGAGCAACAAGACGAATACAACATACAATTTAGAACGTGTCATAAAATATCCTTGAAAAACTAAGAACCGAATTAAAAAAATTATCAAGAGCTGATTTCCTTATGTCGACCGCTATCCACATTAAAAATCCCGCCAGGTACCAGGAATCGGGACGCCATTTGAAGTCACACCAATACTGCAAATGGCTTGGCTATTGTTATTAACTTGCTTGGCCGTTACGGTAATTTGAATAAAGTTCGGTGAACGGGGATTTCTCTCGAACCGATAGTTGATCGTAATGACGCCGCCATCATTTCCGGTTAGCGGAGCCGGTAAAATTGGGCAAGCGGCGGCGGCTTCACAATCAATGACATCATCGTTTGCCCCCAACCAACCTAACTTATTGTTTGCCATCCAAGCCAGCGCATATTCCAACGCACCTTCTGCAGCCTGTTGAATTTCTTTTGAACGGATATCATTACTGGATAACGACTGTTCCAACATGCCTGAACGAGTTCCTGACAAAATCACGGTAGTCAGGGCAATCAGCAGCGTCAGCACAATCATCAAGGTCGTGAACCCACGTTGAATTTTTGCGCTCTTATCATTAATATTCATCAATGTGCCTCAACGGACTGCAAAATAATCATTGCGAATCTTGACGCTTCCGGCAACTGTTTGCTTGATCGCCGGGTCATCGGTGACATATCCGCTCAGTCTGACATCCACTTGCCGCACGGATAAACATTGATCCCCCGGATTGCAGCTATGCACAATCGGCGCTGCTGGTAAATTGATCGCACTGGTGATATTGAACAAGGTTTCGGTCAAGATGAACGTCAATGCGGTAATTTCAACATCGGGGGCGGTCATATTCTCCCAGGAACCACTATGACAAGGTAGTGAAGGTGCCGAACGGCGTACCTTCAAAACCTTTTTAGGCGGACTAAAACTCTTGTCAATCATCAGTTTGAAGCCAAAGCGCTCGTTATTTTCAACCGGCGGAGCGTTCGAGTTTTTGTTGTAAGCGTAAACAATACAACTCGCATCATCATTGATTTGAAATTCGTTAAACGGATTATTTTTAAAAATAGCGTCAATTTTGCCGTCAGCATCCGAATCGGGATGAGCGCCAAGATAACCAGTGCGGCGAATATCGCGTAACATCAAGTCCAGCATACTGCGCAAATCCCGGTTTAAGGTATTAATTTTATTAATATCTGAGCGCCCTTGGCTACTGACGCCAAAAAGCTTAATCGCGCCTGCCACTACCGCCGCTCCCACTACAAAGGCTATCAATAATTCAATCAAAGTCAGTCCGGAAACAGATCTTAGTCGCATGAGTGGTAATCTCCGATAGCACTTGCTTTTGCGCAGATATAAACGCGCCCAAGATTGCTCAGTACGACATCGAGTTGATAATTCCTACGCGAAGAATACAAACTAATGGTACCGTTTTTACCTTCGCTGGTGCCACGACTCGCATTGAACTTGGTACTATGCTCCCGAAGGTTTTCGGTCAGGCTAACGTTTTTGAATTCAGGATTGTCAACATTACTGACCGTTTTAAGAATTGCATTAGTAGAATCTATAAGTTGATAACGCCAAAGATTAGTCGCTTTATAATCAAAAAAAACGGCAATATCGCTGCCACTTTTCAAGGTCTCGCTGCGAGCCCAACGAAGATCGTCGGCAATCGCTTCGGCGACCGCTATAATCTGACGTTGTTCGATCAGGGACAAATAAGAAGGCGCGACCAGAGCAGCCATGATCCCCAAAATAGCCACACTGATCAGCATTTCCAGTAAACTGAATCCACTCGGTAGTTGTACTCATGGTTCGCCCATTTTGACACTCAGTTTTCCTAATTCCGGCGTAAGTCCCAAGTAGGTTTCCGCCGAAAATCCTATCAATGCCAGAATCCTTATTTGCACATCCGTTAACGGCGTCATGCAGTAGTGATCTGAATCATTAAA
>CANNKG010000105.1 GCA_947505105.1 Methylococcaceae bacterium
ATAAACCCTTCCTTATTGTAGCTGTCACCCTATTTTGTAAAATACAAAGAAACATTTCACTGCGCTCTTTAGAGAGCTATTTGTCTGAGCATTTACTTGTTATCCTTGGTTTTAAGGGAAACACTCATGCTCAATAGCATTAAATTTAAGAAACACAATCTGCCCTGCGCCTTCCAAAGGCTAAAAATCTTCGCTTCGCTCTCCAGGATTTTCAGCGTTTGTTTAAGTTATTTGATCTTCATTGTTTATCTACTTATTAAAGTCAAATAGTGTCAAAGCCTGTTAGGGTTTACCGACATATAAAGCGATTTTACCCACTGTACGACCTGTTTGGCTGAGTGCATGAGCTTTTGCAATGTCATGAAGAGCGAATTCAGCACCGATAATTGGACGAAGTTTATTAGCATCAACCTGGACAGCAATATCTTCGAGAATTTGCGCATTCGGCTCAATGAAGACAAAAGCACTCCGAACCCCTAATGCTTGGGCTTTCTCCTGAGCAGGAGGACTGATAATTGAAACGAGAATACCTCCTGGTTTTAGTACCGACCAAGAAGCTTCCTGCACTTGATTGCCAATGGTATCAAATACCACATCGACATTATCAATAAGGTTCTCAAATTGTTGGGTATGGTAATCGATAACATGGTCAGCCCCCAATGAGGCGACTAAGGCCCGATTTTTTTCTGAAGTGGTCGCGATGACGTAGGCACCATGTGCTTTTGCCAACTGAACGGCAAGCGAACCGACACCACCAGATCCGGCGTGAATTAATATTTTTTGTCCCGCTTTGAGCTGTGCTGCGGTAAAAAGTGCATCCCAAGCAGTAATACCTGCCAAAGGCAAGCAAGCCGCTTCCACATGCGATATCGTTTTGGGTTTGTGGGCGATTTCCTGTTCCCGAATCACTACGTACTCGGCATAGGTGCCATCACGATTGAGATCGGGACGCGAATAGACCGCATCACCCACCTGGAATTTAGCTACATCTGCACCTACAGCTTCAATAATCCCTGAAACATCCCATCCCAAAGTCAAAGGTAATTGGTACGAGATCATCTGCTTCAAATAACCTTCCCTAATCTTCCAATCCACAGGATTGACTGATGTTGCAACGACCCGAATCAACACATCGTGAGTCGAAACAAGACGCGGCATAGGGACATCTTCATAAGTCAAAACACTGGCATCACCATATTTGTGAATTCTTACCGCTTTCATGCAATTCTCCTTTATAGACCCTATAGGCAGCCCACTTAAGCCGGAACAAAAAACTTGTTGACGTCATCTTGTAGGATTTTTTGATGATCAAAAAACAATGCACCATAAAATTACGAACAACGAGTTTCTTGATTATCGATGAAATTGCCAGTAGTGGCAAACAAAGCTTTCGTAAATGAGTGGCGCTAATCAACCGATCTAAAAGATGTATCCATTGAGGGTGATTAAAATAAGCGTATAGTGGGAGCTTATTTATCAACAGTTACCCCAGTCCACTATAGTCGTAGAATATGCAAAATTGAATCCGACAAGTATCAAATCAGTTTTAGCAACCTTTTTATTCAGCAAACAATTCTGTATTGACCTTTATGAAACTCATACGCCTTTTAACGTTAGTTACACTCACCTGCACCGCTTCCGTTTCGGTGCTTGCAAAACCAAATCACTTTTTAGCTCGTTGCCCTAACACTCCTAATTGTGTTTCGAGTCAACAGAATCCTCAAGATAAGGAACATTTTATTGAACCTTTGAAGATTACTGGCGACCATGCTAAGGCATGGCTAGCTCTACAAACCACTCTAGAAAATCAAACTCGAACCGAAGTCATCAAGGTAGATGATCTAAATCTGTACACCGAAACAACCAGTTTAATATTTCGTTTTGTTGACGATATGCATTTTACATTGGATAACGAAGCAGGTTTAATTCATGTTCGTTCAGCCTCGCGAGTTGGATACAGTGACTTTGGCGTCAATCGGGGTCGGGTCGAGAAATTGCGCCAAGCCTTACAACAGGCAGGGGTGGTTGAATAAATTGCTAATTATTGCTAATTAAAGCTAAACGCCGGTTTTCAAACCGGCGAGTTGATTGCCCAGTCGTTCTGTTAACTGCCCATCAACGCAATACGTTGTTTTTCGAGCAAACGAGTAATCCCCTCGCTCGCTAACGCCAGCATGGTATCAAGCTCTTCCTTTCTGAACGCATGCCCTTCAGCCGTTCCTTGAATTTCAATGAACGCGCCAGCATCATTCATCACGACATTCATATCAGTTTCGGCTTGGCTATCTTCAGCGTAATCGAGATCTAACACGGGTACTCCATCGAAAATACCCACTGATACCGAAGCCACTTGCCCATGTAATGGATTTTTCTTGATTTTTTTAGCTTCCAACATACTGGAAATTGCTAATGACAAGGCCACAAAGCCACCGGTAATTGAAGCAGTCCTGGTTCCGCCATCCGCTTGCAGTACGTCGCAATCAATCGTAATAGTGTTCTCGCCTAAAGCGGTTAAATCTATTGCAGCTCTGAGTGATCGCCCAATCAAGCGTTGAATTTCTAACGTGCGACCACTTTGTTTCCCATGACTAGCCTCTCGATTCATCCGACTATGCGTGGAGCGTGGTAACATGCCGTATTCTGCGGTTACCCATCCCTCTCCCTTTCCTTTTAAAAAGCGCGGCACGCTATTTTCAATGCTTGCGGTACATAATACCCGGGTATCACCAAACTCAACTAATACTGAGCCTTCAGCATGCTTAGTAAAGCCACAGGTAAATTTTATTTCGCGCAATTCTCCAGGCTCTCGTCCACTTGGTCTCATAAGGTTTTGTCACTCAAAAATTGTGCAGTATACCTGAATGAACTCGAATCTGAGCATTGTTAACCATTTTCGGTCTCATAAAAAATTTTATTCATTACTTTGACTGACTACCTCACCTACTTACTATTAGGTCTTAGGCGAATCTTACGCAGAATTTGTAGTGTTAAATAATTTGTAAAACTAGAATATTAGACCCAAGCTTTTCAAAAATATCTATATTTAACGCTGCATAAAGCTCTCTGCCGATAACCAATTGACGCTAACAAAACTCTATTTTTTCAGTTATACTTTATATAAGTAAGAATAAACTCTAATATCTTTATACGATTAGTACACGATGTCGCATCATCTTTTGGATGCATCATTAGATCCCAGACTATATAGCGTCAGATAATAAACATTTAGATGAGGAAAGTCATGAGTCTTAACGCATCTTGGACGCAAATCGGCAGTTACCGGGGCGAAATTTTGTCATTATTATATGGTGGTCAAATGCAAAATATAGCCGAGGTGTTTGAAGCATTAGATCATAGCGTATCAAGAAATTCTGCATGATCTTCCGAATTAGTGTGCACAATGTGTTAGACGTATCATAATATGACTGAGAAACTCATTGCTGATTTAACAACCGAAATTTCAACCTTAAGGAAAGAATTGAAATTAGCGCGCGAAGCTGCAAAAGTAGCTTCAACACAAGTCATACATCAGTTTGAAAAAACTGAACATATTCTACGAAACTTTCAAACCGTCAATGCCGAACATCAGGCCATTTTAGATGCAGTTTCACAATTATCACTAATAGCTACAGACTTAAATGGCATCATTACCCTTTTTAACCCCGGTGCCTGTAACTTATTAGGTTATTCGCCAAAAGATGTATTGAATAAATATAGTATCCTGAATATTTATATTGCTGATGAGATAAGATCAAAAGCTATTGAATTAGCGGGTAGCTCAAGGATTTCTATAACCGATATAATGCTTTTTGATCAAATGGTGCGTCGTAAAATTATAAAAGCACATCATTGGAATTATCGTCGAAAAAATGGTGAATTATTAGCAGTGAGTGCTTCAATTACCGGAATATATGATACTGAAGGTCATCACACCGGTTATTTGCATGCCGCCATGGATATTACTCAGCACATTAAGCTGGAAAATGAATTACTCACAGCGAAGGAAAATGCCGAGCAGGCAGATCAAGCAAAAAGCGATTTTCTGGCGCGAATGAGTCATGAAATTCGGACCCCCATGAATGGATTGATCGGCATGGCCACATTGCTCTCCAGAACTGACTTAAATCCTAAGCAAATCGATTACACTCAAAAAATTTTAAAATCAGCAACCATTCTGTTGCAAGTGATTAATGATATTTTAGACTTTTCGAAAATTAATGCCGGGAAACTAGAAATCGAACATATCCCGTTCTCCTTTGAGTCGGTACTGACAACGTTAATCGACATAATGGGTCAACGTATCGAGGACAAAGGTATAGAACTTATCTTTCACATAGATAACCACGTTTGCAACAGCTTGATTGGAGATGCTTTACGCTTGGGACAAATTTTGCTTAACCTGGTTAATAATGCTTTGAAATTTACTGAGCATGGTCAAATTATCGTCTCAGTTTGGGCGGAGGAATCCACTTCTGAATATCAGATCTTGCGGTTTTCCATTAAGGATACCGGAATTGGAATGCAAAAAGAGCACCTTGGAGGGCTATTTAATGCATTTTCCCAAGCCGATGGCTCAATAACTCGTAAATTTGGTGGCACTGGCCTAGGTTTGGCCATTTGCAAACAACTGGTTCAGTTAATGGGAGGCGAAATATGGGTTGAAAGCACACAGGGTAAAGGATCGGAGTTTTTCTTCACGATAAAAATGGATATTGAATCGACGAGCAAAACCGAATTATTATCACCCAAGCTATTGTCAAATTTACGGGTTTTAATTGTAGATGACTGCTCGACTGCACGCGAAGCTTTAAATGCACTGTTAAAATCTTTCAATATGGAGATCACTCTTGCCCAGGACGGTTACGAAGCGCTGGACCTGATTAATCTAGCAAATTCTACTAATAATCTTTTTGATCTAGTTCTGTTAGATATGATGATGCCCGGTATGAATGGCATAGAAACTGCGCGCAAGATTCAATCGATAGAAACCTTAAAGAAAACGCCTGCTTTATTGATGGTTACCGCACATAGTCGCGAAGAAATTGAACCCTTAGCCAAGCAAGCCGGTATTGGCGGATTTCTTAATAAACCGGTTTACGCATCAATCATGCAAGAAAGTATCTTAAGCGTGTTGGGCATGAAACAGGTGATGGAAGCATACGCTGCAAATCGTAATCAGAAACAAACAGCTAATACTTTTCAAACTATTCATGGCGCTCGGGTGTTGTTAGTTGAAGACAATGAAATGAATCAAGAAGTTGCCAAAGCTTTTCTTAATGAGGTCGGAATTCAAGTCAGCGTGGCCAATAATGGTCAGGAAGCAATTCATATGGCGACCTCAGAACAATTTGATCTGATTTTTATGGATATTCAAATGCCAATAATGGATGGTTTGCAAGCGACTAGAATACTGCGGAGCAAGCCAGAAACAATTGACATACCTATTATTGCGATGACGGCGCATGCAATGCCGGGTGAGCGTAAAAAAAGTCTGGCTGCAGGCATGAATGACCATATCACTAAACCGATCGATCTAGATGAACTTCATCGGGTATTATTACGTTATATTCGTTCCGCCATAACCGCTACAAATTCCGAAACCACTAAAATTACACATACTCCTAAAGACTTTTCGAAAATAACCTTTCCGGAGCTACCTGGTATTGACTTAAACAAGGCCCTGCAGTACCTCGGACATAACTCCGAGTTGTTATTAAATTTGTTGATGAAATTCAAAAAAGATTATAGCGCTTCTGTCGCTGAGCTAAATTCATGGTTAAGAGACGAACAGTGGGAGAAAATTCAATTTAAAGCACACGCCATAAAGGGAGTAGCCAGTTGTATTCATGCTAACAACATTCAACAAAATGCCGCCGCCGTGGAGACCGCATTAAAAGAAAACAAAACACACCACGCAAAACATTTATGCCCATCATTATTTGAGGCGATTGAGGAAGTCATTGCCGGACTTCAACAATTAACTGTACCAGAACCTACTGAATATATTCCTAACCTCACTCCTGTGGCGTTCGATCAGGAAGAAGTGCTAAAAAAACTGAACGAACTACATCAATATTTAAACTCCGGCGAATTAACTGCAGAACAGTCCGCCAATGATTTACTTAGATTACTACGAGGACAGCAACAATTTACACCAGTTATCAAAGAACTCATGGAAGCGATTGATGATATTGAATATGAAAATGCACTAAAATTAACACATAAATTATCTATATTACTTACTTCCGAATAGTCATTACTAATGAATATTTATGCTGATTTCACCGAAACTAAATCAACGATCCTCCTCGTTGACGATGAAAAAATAAATTTGAAAGTCCTATCAAATTTACTCAAGGATGATTATGTTCTGAAATTAGCCATTAAGGGTGAGCAAGCCTTAAAATTAGCCCAAGAAGCCCCCATTCCTGATTTAATTATATTGGATGTTCTGATGCCAGAGATGGATGGTTATCAAGTCATTAAACTATTAAAAGCCAATGAAATCACACGAAATATCCCGGTCATCTTCGTCACTGCGTTAAACGGAAGTGCCGATGAGGAACAGGGTTTAAAACTAGGTGCTGTTGATTACATTACCAAGCCTTATTCGCAGTCGATTGTGAAAATACGGGTACGTAACCATTTACTTTTTATCCGCCAATTTAAACTCTTCGAGAATTATTCTTATATTGATGGATTAACCGGAATTCCTAATCGCAGACGTTTTGAAGAATATTTCGCCCAGGAGTTTAAAAGAATTCTCCGCTCTCAAGGCGTGCTGTCACTTGCCATGCTCGATATTGATTATTTCAAACAATACAATGACTATTATGGTCATGCTGCCGGTGATAAAGCCTTGCAACAGGTCGCAAAACTTTTACAGAAAAACTTGAAGCGCTCTACCGATTTAGTTGCTCGTTATGGCGGAGAGGAGTTCGTACTCGTATTGCCAGACACTTCTGATGAGCAAGCTGTCGAGATTGCTCATCAAATTCTCCTTGATTTATCAACCTTAAATATTGCTCATGAATTTTCTTCGGTAGCGCAGCACATTACACTTAGCATCGGCATAATTAGTTGCCAGCCTACTAATCAAATCAACCGTAATGCATTATTGAAACAAGCCGATCAAAATTTATATTCTGCAAAAGCTGCTGGTCGTAATCGAATTATCGCCAGCCAAACATAACAGAGCAGATAAAAATTTCTCGACCAACTTTTATCGCTCAGGTTCTATCGTATGTTCCTGACAAATTTTTTCACTGTCCTGCTGCGTTAATGATTCCTGAGTCAAATTGCACTTGAAACCATCGCTCAGAACTCTAAAATGTTTGCAAGTTTTACATAAACCAAAAGTTTGTGATTGATTGGCTTTTTGCAATGCCGTCAACGCTTGCAAAAAAACATCATTGTCTACTGCCGCATCCCCTTTCTCGAAAATAGTCTGCGCTAAATCGAGTAAATCAGAAGGTCTAGCAAGCTGTAATATGGTCTCTCCCGCAGGCAGCAATTTGAGATGAACCACTCGCTTATCTTTACTATCGGAAATTTTCTGAATAAAGCCTTTTTTTTCGAGCAGCAACAGCGTTTGAGAGATAGTGCCTCGGGTAACGCCAAGATAATTGCTCAAAGCAGCCGGCACATCACTGTAGCGATTGCAGCGTGATAAATAGTGTAGAACCTGTAAATGCACTAATTGCAATCCCAGTGCTGAACAACGCCTACGCTCTTCCGAACGGATTAACGCCGACATCGACTCGACGAAATCATAAATAACAAAATTTTTCATAAGCTATATGTTAATCATTCACTATTGAGTTGACAAACATTATATAATTAAGCTAAATTAATAGCGAATCTAAACTATAATTTGATTAAATCATCTTAGAACTAATATTTTAGCAGACGTCACTGGCGCCGCTATTTTGTAGGAATACCCGGTATGAAGACTGTAAAAGTGTTTAATACTCATGCGACTGCGTCCAAAGGCAAAATCATGCACGTTGATGTATTAATTACCGAACAAAACACCGATTTAGCACTCAACTATGCTCGACAATGGTTGCAAAGCATTAGTGGAGTCGACTCTTCACTGACTTCAAAAAAATGGGTTTTCTGTCATAGTGATTAAGCGCCCCCATAGTTCGAGGCAGAAATCACCCAGCAGAGTTTTGCCATCTTGAAAATGGAAGGTTGCTCTACTTGAGTTTATAACTTAATCCCGATACTATCGCATTACTTTTTCGTGTCTAGCCAATGGAAATTATCTCATGCACGCCATAATAAAAAAAATCAGCAAAACCCTTTTAACCACCTCAATCGGCTTGCTTCTCAGCAATGGTTCTTTCGCAGAAGCCGAGATCAATGCTCACCAACTCTTTGAAAACAATTGTGCAAGTTGCCACGGCTCAGATCATGGCGGCTATCTGGCGCCCGCTCTCAATGCCGACACCTTGAAAGGTCGCAGCCCAACCGCGCTGCGCACCATTATCATGGCGGGCAGCTTCGATACCTTGATGCCTCCATTCTACAATCGCTTGTCTGATGATGAAATTCGAGGCCTCGTCAAACACCTGCAAACGACCCCGAAGTTACCGAATCCAGCGTGGACCATTGAAGACATGAAGAAATCGCTGAAAGTGTACGTCAAAGACGAAAGCACTTTGCCCGCGAAACCAACTTATACCATTGACAACATGGACAATGTGATCGGCGTCGCTGCGCGTGGTAAATATGGGCGCGGCGAAGGCTCGAAAGCCGTGTTCATCAACAGCACTACCCATCAAAAAATTGGCGAAATCCTAACCGGCACTGCCGCTCACATCATCGACTACAATCCGGCTAATCCGCGCTGGGCCTATGTCAAAACTGATACTGCTGAAATTTTCAAGGTCGATCTGTACTCGATGCAAGCGGTCAGAAGCATTAAAACCGGCTACAACGGTCCGGGTATGGGCGTGTCACGCAACGGCAAATATATTATGGCCGGCTCGTTTGTCCCGCACAACGCAGTGATTTTAGACGCCGATACGCTTGAGCCATTGAAAACCTTTGAACTTGAAGGCATCGATCCTGATGGCAAAATGGTCAGCTCCGACTCTGGCATGATCATTGGTACCCCTTTCGATGATATCTTTGCAATTGCGCTCGAAAATGCCGGTCAAGTGTGGGTCGTCGACTTAAAAGAAGGTTTCCCGGTCACCAAAATCGAAAAGGTTGGTCGACATTTACATGATGCCTTCCTGTCACACGGCGGTCAAAAACTGATGATTGCCTCTTACGATGACAGCATTGTCGCGGCGATCGATTTGAAAGAACGCAAAATTATCAAGAAACTCGAAGCCGGCTGTGTACCGCATGTTGGTGGCGGCTCAGCGGTTAAAGTCAATGGCCGCACCTTGGGCTTTGGTACTAACTTCGGCGACTGTGATAAAACCGTGGTCAGCGTGTGGGACTTGGACAAAATGGAAGTCGTCAAACAAATCCCTGTCTCCGGCGGCACTGAATCGCCTGCCGCCCATGCCAATGCGCCTTATGTCGCGGTGGATATCATTTCCAAAGATCGCCGTGCGCGCACGATTCAGTTAATCGACAAAAACAGCTTGGAAGTCGTCAAAACCCTTGATGTCGGTGGTCACGCCTACTTCCCGGAATATAGCGCGGACGGCAAATTTCTCTATGTCAGCGCCGGTTATAGCGGCGATGAAGTTGTGGTGTACGATTCCCATAGCCTTGCCAAAGTCGCTTCAGTGACCATGGAAAGCCCGGCCGGTATTTTCTCGCATGGCAGGGTCAGATACATGACGCGCGGCTTGTCCCCTGATGAAATCGAAGGGGCAAAATAATGAAAGCAATCGTTCTTACTGGATTATGTCTACTCGGACTGAGCTTGCAAACCAGCGTATTTGCAGCAAGTCCTTATGCTGGTCAAGCACGGGCAGCGGCGGTGTGTTCACAATGCCACGGCATTCGGACACCTTCCGCCGAGGCTCCCTTTCCGTCGCTAGCAGGCCAGGATCAAACCTATCTGGAAACCGCGCTGAAACAATATCGTGACAAAACGCGTAAAAATGACGTGATGAATGCCATCGCCGGTTCCTTGTCTGATACCGACATTCAAAGCGTAGCTTCTTACTATTCGAAGCTTAAACCTTAAGCGACAAAATGTTCAAAGCTTTGCTCTTGCTTCTGTTCTCGCTACCGTGTTGGGCTGCTCCACCTTACATGGCGCGTCAACAGGCGCTCAATCATCTGTTAAAAAACGATTGCGGCGCCTGTCACGGCCTAACCCTCCAAGGCGGAATGGGGCCTTCGCTGTTAGCGGATGCATTGAACGGCAAACCTGACGATTTTTTAGTCGATACGATTCTGAATGGCCGAAAAGGCACGGCAATGCCACCTTGGAAGCCATTTATGAATGAAGCGGAAGCGCGTTGGTTGGTGCAGGAGTTACGGAAGAGTCGATAGTAAAGACGGAATTGGAGTGCTACTATAAAACTCCTGAATGAGGAGTTAGCCATGACAAACTTAATTTTAACGAACGTAACAGCCAGCATCACTGAGCTTAAGAAAAACCCGATGGCAACGGTTGCCGCAGGAGAAGGTTTTCCGGTTGCGATACTTAACCGAAATGAACCGGCCTTTTATTGTGTTCCCGCAAAAGCCTATCAAGAATTATTAGAAAAAGTAGAGAATTTAGAACTTAATGCTATTGCGGAATCACGATTGCACGACGGTCAATCCCCAATAAAGGTTACGTTGGATGAGTTATGAACTGGCCTTCCATCCTGATGCGTTGAAAGAATGGCGAACCCTCGACAAAACGGTACGAGAACAATTTAAAAAGAAATTAGCGGAACGTATGCTTAACCCGCATATCAATTCAGCAAAACTATCCGCTCAAAAAAACCGTTATAAAATTAAATTACGTAACGTCGGCTATCGATTGGTTTATGAAGTTCGCGAAAACGAACTCCTTATTTTGGTTATTGCCATCGGAAAACGTGAACGTAACGCCGTCTACACTGTTTCTGCTAAAAGATAAGCACTATTCACATAAATAATTCTTCTACGCCTAATTCCCTAAACTAGCCAAACCCTCCTGATATGCTAAAAAAAATTTCACTATTAGCACTCCTCATATCCCTCAACGCCACAGCTTCCTCGCGTGCGACCGGCGACTTAGGTGTGGTCATCGAACGCGAAAGCCATAGCGCCCTAATCATCAACACCACGACCCACGAACAACTTGCAAAAATCGAAGATCTCGGCGACTTATCACATGCCTCGGTAGTATTTTCGCGTGACCAACGTTATGCCTATGTGTTCGGACGAGACGGCGGCTTGACTAAAATCGATTTGATCGAAGATGAAGTTGCCAACCGCATCATTCAGGCCGGCAATAGTATTGGCGGAGCGATTTCACAGGATGGCAAACTTATCGCGGTATCGAACTACACCCCCGGCGGCGTCAAGGTGTTTTCGGCGGATACCCTTGAACTGGTTGCCGATATTCCTGCCGAATACGCACCGGGCCAACTTTCCAAAGTAGTCGGTCTGGTCGATGCACCTGGACAGCGTTTTGTGTTCAGTTTGTTCGATGCGGGTGAAATTTGGGTACTGAATTTACAAGATCCCAATAAACCTGGGCTAACTAAATACAAAAATATCGGTAAACAACCTTACGATGCCCTATTAACGCCTGAAGGTCGCTACTACGTTGCCGGTTTGTTTGGCGAAGGCGGCATGGCCATGTTAGATCTGTGGCAACCGGAATTAGGCGTCAAGCGCATTTTGCCTAATTACATCAAGGACGATGAAAAGCTGCCAGTCTACAAAATGCCACATCTCGAAGGTTGGACGGTTGCTGGTGACTATATTTTTGCACCAGCAATCGGCAAACATGAAGTGCTGGTCATCGACAAACATACGTGGCAATTGCACAAAGCGATTCCAGTTGCAGGTCAACCGGTGTTCGTGATGGCGCGACCTGATGCACGGCAAGTCTGGGTCAATTTTGCTTATCCCGACAATAGCAAATTACAATTGATTGATACCCAAAATTTCAAAATCACCCATACCTTGACACCCGGTAAAGCGGTGCTGCACATGGAATTTACCCCGCGTGGCGAACAAGTATGGGTTGCGGTACGTGACGACAATCAACTGGTCATCTACGATACCAACACTTTACATGAAATCACCCGTTTGCCGGCAGACAAGCCAAACGGCATATTTTTCAGTGCCCGTGCCCATAAAATCGGTTTATAACGATGCTAAGCGATTTGCATAAACATTTGCTCAACGATTATCAGCGCGATTTTCCGTGCTCAGAACAGCCCTATCGAGAGATTGCCGACGATCTTGGCGTCAGTGAGCAACAGGTGCTGAGTGCCCTGACCGAACTGTCCGAGCAACAATTTATCAGCCGTGTCGGTCCAGTAATCCGCCCAAATCATATCGGCGTCAGTTGTCTCGTCGCGATGGCGGTACCTCCCGAACAACTCGAAAGCATCGCGGAAATCGTTAACAGCTATCAGGAAGTCAATCACAATTACGAACGTGAAAACCGTTTCAACCTGTGGTTTGTGGTCATTGCCGCCAACCAGACGCATCTGGATCAAGTGCTGTGTGACATCGAACAGCACACCGGTCATACGGCAATGCCCCTGCCCTTGATCCGTGACTATTTCATCAACCTGGGCTTCGAGCTGAACTTACATGATTGAACCACTTGATCGACAGCTCTTAACCGCCATCCAGCAAGGCTTGGCAATCACCCCACGTCCCTATACGGAACTTGCCGAAAAACTTGCCTTAAGCGAACAAGATGTCGTTACGCGTATTTCAAATTTAAAACGATCCGGCCTGATCAAGCGCTTCGGCATCATCGTCAAACATCGGCGCTTGGGTTATCGCGCCAATGCGATGGTTGTGTGGGACATTCCCGATGCCCTCGTCGATGAACTCGGCCAACGCATCAGCCAGCAGCCATTCGTGAATCTGTGTTATCAACGCCCACGCCAAGGCGAAATCTGGCCCTACAATCTCTTTTGCATGATTCATGGCAAAAGTCGTGAAGTCGTCGAAGCTCAGCTGCAAACTTTGATCAGCGAGTGCGGACTGGAAACCTTCAACTACGAAGTGCTGTTTAGTCGACGCTGCTTTAAACAATGTGGGGCAATTTATCCCGCCTCGCAAGGCTAACTATGGACGCTATCGACCGCCAACTGATCAATCTGCTGCAAGAAGGTTTACCGATCTGTCCAGCGCCATTTCGTGATCTTGCCACACAATTAGAGCTGAGCGAAGCCGAGGTCATCGAACGACTTAAAATGCTACTCGCCGACGGTACCCTGACTCGTTTCGGGCCGATGTACCATGCCGAACAGATGGGCGGCGCGCTGACGCTAGCCGCGTTGAAAGTGCCGACTGAACGTTTCGATGCGGTGACCGAAATCGTCAATGCCTTCCCTGAAGTCGCGCATAACTACCAACGCACCCATGAATTAAACATGTGGTTCGTCTTGGCGACCGAAACGCCGGAACAAGTAGACGTCGTCATTGCCGCCATCCAAGCGCAAACCGGCTTGAAGGTTTACAACATGCCTAAACAACGCGAATATTTCGTAAATCTAAAACTGGACGCCTAAGATGCTTGATGCGCTTGATCGGCAAATTATTCAACTCACGCAAGCAGGTCTTCCGCTCTGCCCGGAACCTTATGCCGAAATGGCCCAGCAACTAGGGGTCGATGCCGAAACCGTTATGCAGCGTCTTAGAGCTATGCAGACCGACGGTATTATTCGAAGGATCGGCGCAGTGCCGAATCACTATAAACTCGGCTATCGTTATAACGGCATGACCGTCTGGGATGTGGTCGATGATCAGATTGATATTTTAGGCGCCAAAGTCGGCCAACTCGACTTCGTCAGCCATTGCTACCATCGGCCACGCCATTTACCCGAATGGCCTTACAATCTTTTTGCGATGGTCCATAGTAAAACCGAAACCGGTGTGCAAGACCAGATCGACCAAATCGCTGCAATTTTAGGTACTTATCAACGCAGCCATGAGGTGCTTTACAGCACCCGTATTCTTAAAAAAACCGGACTCAGAATCGAGGCGCGCTAATGTTCCGTTTAAGCCAATTTATGCGCGAAGTATTGCGCCCCACGCCACTAATCCCAGCGCGCAAACCCTCAGGCCCGGTAGTGATCTGGAATCTGATTCGTCGCTGTAATTTGACCTGCAAACACTGTTACACCACCTCGGCAGACATCGATTTTCCGGGCGAATTGAGCACACCTGAAATTTTTACGGTCATGGAGGATCTCAAAAACTTCAAAGTGCCGGTGTTGATTTTATCAGGCGGTGAACCGTTACTACATCCGAATATCTTCGAAATTTCGCAACGCGCCAAGGATTTGGGGTTTTATGTCGCACTATCAAGCAACGGCACCCTGGTCACCGAACAAAATATTCAACAAATCGCCGCGATCCACTACCAATATGTCGGCATCAGTCTCGATGGCATCGGCGCAACGCATGATAAGTTCCGCCAAAAAGTCGGCTCGTTCGAAGCCTCGATGCATGGCATCAAACTATGCCGCGACCACGACATCAAAGCCGGTGTGCGCTTTACCCTGACCCAGGACAATGTGGGCGATTTTCCGGCGATGCTGCAACTCATCGAGGCGCATGACATCGACAAATTTTATGTCTCGCATCTGAACTACGGCGGCCGCGGTAACCGCAATCGCCGCGATGATGCTGAATTCCAGATGACTCGCGCGGTCATGGAGCAACTGTTCGAAGCGTGCTTGCGCTGGGAACAAAATGGCTTGGAGCATGAAATCGTCACTGGCAATAACGATGCCGATGCGGTGTTTTTCCTGCACTGGGTTCGCGCCCAGTTTCCGGATCGCGCCGACCATGTTCAAGCAAAACTCGAACAGTGGGGCGGCAATTCGTCCGGTGTCAACGTCGCCAATATCGACAACCTCGGCAACGTCCACCCCGATACATTCTGGTGGCATCATACACTCGGTAACGTCAAGCAACGCCCCTTCTCCGAAATCTGGCCGGATATCACTGATCCTATTATGGCAGGTTTAAAACAACGTCCGAGACCCCTGGAGGGACGCTGCGGCACTTGCCATTATCAGAACATCTGCAATGGCAACACCCGCGTCCGAGCGCAGCAGGTGCATGGTAATGTCTGGGCTGAAGATCCGGGCTGTTATTTGGTTGATGAAGAAATCTACTCAACCTAACAAACGATAATAACCTTCCTCCCACTTAGGAGATATGGCACATTTATAAATGCCCAGGAGGTGGGGGCAATTCATCCTCTCGGTATCAGTAATCATAAGACTTTTATTGATGCCATAAAAAAGACTTATGCGAACCGATAGCGAGGTTTTAATCTAATGACAACTCGAAAAAAACGTTTAAAAACTTCTGTGTTTAAATTTTATCGGGCTCTTCTGCTGCTGTGTTGTCCGCTATCTTTAGCTTTTGCTGCGGCACCCGATTTCACTGGCATCTGGGAACGCAGATTATACGATGGCAGCCATGAAAGTTATTTTGCGATTCATCAACAGAGCGATAAACTCGTAGTCATTGCAATTGATGGTCTAAACGCTGGAAATATCCTGTATGTCTCATATACTGGATCGTTAGAAAAAAGCTATAACCCTGACTATCAATATGTCATAAATACAAAGTCGTTTGACTGGTATTTACACTCGAAAGATTCTTGCTATTGGACCTTTACTATTTTTTTTAAATCCGAAGATGAAGCTGATACAGGCTGGACAAATGTTAATTGTCCGGAAGATGATATGCTCTATCAAATGGTCAGAATTTTTCATTAACTCAATCAGGAGATCACTATGCGAAAATTACTGGTATTTATTATTGCGTGGTTCATGACAGCCGCAACAGCCGACCAAAGTGTGTCCGGTATCTGGCAAGAGGTCGTAAATAATCAGCCAGTTGCCAACCAATATTATTCGATCATTCAATCCAAATCGCTTACTCCGAATCAGCAATTAATGATTATTGATATGGGCGATGTCCAATCCTACCCGTGGGTTAACGCTGATGAGCAACAAAAACATCTTTTCAAGGCCACCTATCTGGGCGTCAGCAGTCCGCCGTTCAGTACCTTGCCGGATTTTTCGGAACTAAAACAGAACCTTTACGTCGTTAGCCCTGAGGCGCCATCAAATCCGCCCATCCTTTACTTGCTACAAAATAATCCTGACAATTCCAAGCCGCTAACGTTTAAAAAAATCATCGTAACTATTCAGCGAAAATAATTTAAAAAGTACTTGACAAGGTTTTTTTCTATGAAAAGTGAAAAATACGAATAGTTTCACTGTTTGGTAAAAACCACCCTAAAATCGACATTCAAAGCACCATAGAATGAAAATCTAACCGATCAATA
>CANNKG010000106.1 GCA_947505105.1 Methylococcaceae bacterium
AGCGCGACATCTATATCTGTCACAAAAGTCTTTATAAATGGCGCAGATTCTGACATCAACATAATGCTGAAATACTTCGGATTCTAACACCACTCTAGCTTACTGAGTTTTTTGTTGGTTTTCCAAGCTTAAAAACTTGAACATCGAGTCTTACACTCTATGTTGGGTTTTCCTGAACAAGCAATCAAGCAAGCACTCGACAAACAAGGAGTTCTGGCACGTTCCGGCCTGTTAAAAATCAAAAACAGCAATAGCAGCTTATGGGATAAGCTGGCTTTGCTATCCGGTCTGTCGGCAGCATTCGAACAAGCATATGAAACCATTGACCGCTTGTTCGATGCCTATATTATTCCCGCACCGGCCGCTGAACTCAGCGCTAAACACTATGAACATATTCAGACACATTACCAGCGCTTGCAGCAGTACCTGAAAAACTGCCTCGAGCAAAAGCTGACCGGCGCCAACGTGCTTATTTATGGTGACCCCGGTACCGGAAAAACCCAATTGGTTCGAGCTATTGCGGCAGAATTAAAGCTCAATCTCTATGAAATTGCCGTTGAAGGTGAGGACAATGACGTATTAGCGGGCGAAGAGCGTATTTCAGCCTGTCAGCTAGGGCAGTTTTTATTGGGTAAGAGCAGTCAAAACTGCATTCTCTTTGATGAAGTGGAAGATGTCTTCCCCAGTCATTTCATGGCGCTGTTCAATAAAAAAGCCAGTAATGCCAAGCAGGAAAAAGGCTGGATGAATTATCTGCTGGAGCACAATCCGGTGCCGACTTTGTGGTTGACCAACGACATACACGCAATTGACCCAGCCTATATTCGCCGCTTCGATATGGTGATTGAACTGGGTATTCCACCGCGTTCAGTGCGCAAAGCCATGTTGCGCAGCGCATTAGTAGCAACAGATGTGCGCCCTAAGTGGATAGAGCAAATGGCCGAATTGGAACACTTGTCGCCGGCCATCATTCAGCGCGCCGCCAAAGTCACCCGATTGATAGGCAGTCAAACCCCAGCCGAGCATGAACAGCATTTGGAAGCTTTGATCGGCGGCACCTTAAAAGCCATGCAGTGCACTTATCAGGCGCAACCTGGCAATGCCCCTGATTTTTATGATGCCCGTTTGCTCAACGTCAGCGTAGATTTACAGCAACTCAGTCAAGGACTGCAAAGAACGCGCCGGGGACGCTTATGTTTCTATGGCTTGCCCGGCACCGGTAAAAGCGCCTACGCCAGCCATCTCGCAAAAGCACTGGATATGCCATTTATCAACAAACGTGCCTCCGATATTATCGATTGTTATGTCGGCAACACCGAAAAAAACATTGCCCGACTATTTGCCGAGGCTAAAGCGGAACAGGCCTTACTTTTTCTGGATGAAGCCGATAGCTTCCTGCAAGAACGCAGCCGAAGCCAACACAGCTGGGAAACCACGCAGGTCAATGAATTGCTGGTGCAAATGGAGCAATTCCAGGGTATCTTCATTTGCGCTACCAACCTGATGCAGAATCTGGACAGTGCAGTATTAAGGCGCTTTGATTTTAAATTAGAATTTAAAGCCTTGAAACCGGAACAAGCCTGGCTTTTGTTGCAAAGTTTGATGGGCGAGACCTTATCACGCTATTCGCTGGAACAGCAGCAGGTTTATCAAGAACAATTGGCGGCAATGGATCATCTCACGCCGGGGGATTTTGCTGCAGTAAAACGCAAACTGGAGGTACTGGGAAGTATGCAAAATGTGGATTTATTTCTGCAAAATTTGCGCGATGAACTATGCTTTAAACCGGAACAGCAGAAACGGTCTATTGGGTTTGGAGCGGTGATTTAATGTGGGTACTACCTGTGGCTGTTTAGTATTTGTAATTTTGTTCAAATCCTGTTGGTCAGTTGTATAACTGAAATAAGCCAATTTACAGTTTTGACATAAACTCTACTTAAGGTAATTTTATGACTCATTTCATTGCTATAAAGATCAATTATGATCACCGTGAATTTATCTCTCCTCACTTGAAATACTCTGTATTGCCAACCTCTGAACAATATAAGGAATATATAAAACGATATAATGCTCAAGGAAAAGGTGGAAATGGATTTCATGAGTGTTTAAACTTTTCTATTCCTGAAATAGAACCAGTTAAATTGTATTTGCCACCAACTTGTATCCCAGCCAAAAAATATAAAGATGATGATTTTGTAATTTTCTCGTTTACATACCAAAATGAAGAAATGCTTTCATCATACATTATTGGTGTTCACGCGGGTGTTCATATCTTGAGCACAGATCCAGGAGGGATAACTCGTGAAGATCAGAGAATTCAAGGAATTGACCCTTTACATTATCACGCTGTGGCACCAAATGAATTAGTTACGCTATTTGTACCACCATTAAAATATGATAAGAACGAAGATAGGTATATGCCGATACTAAAGAAATGGGGTTATGGAAACCGTAATCTTAATTCTTCTAATGAGTCTGAAGAACTTTCTTTTCGTCGGGCTAAGAACATAATTACTGATGCCTTAAATGCCGCAAATGTAGCATTAAGAAATTCATTAAATATGTCAGAAAAGGTAATTATTAGACGCCAAATTGGCGTTCTTCATAGAATAAATACCATATACGAACTTAATGTTGAAGTAGAAAATATAGCTCATGAAATTAATAGACATACTTTTGTACTGCCAAATAGAGAAATTGGATATTTAGGTGAAAAGTATATTTATGAAGAAGAACTTCGTTACATTAGAAGTATTGATGAAGATTTAAGCAAAGTCGAATGGACATCACAAGCAGAACCAACTTCACCTTTCGATATAAAGACAATCAGAAAATCAATCGATGGAAGCATATATGACCACTTTATTGAAGTTAAATCCAGTACATCAGAAGATGTAAATGTCTATATTTCTGACAGACAAATTGATTTCTTTAAATGCAACGAGAACTGCTCAAGCTTTAAATTTGTTAAATTCCTCAATAATCAGCAACCAGAAGTTGAAGAAATGACACTTAAAGACTTAACTGATAGATTTGAGTTAATTCCAATTAAATTTAAATTAAGGAACCTCTAATAATTGCTATTTCAGACGATTTCAACGCTATAACTTTTTGATAAATATAAGTGCCATTTTTGAAAAAGTGAATTATTAGAGGTACCCATTAGCAAATAAATAAGCGAACCCGCATTGGGCGTACTCTAAAAAGCTACGCCATGAACAAAGATAATACAGTTGTTTTATAAATACCGAATTTTGTCGCATCCTTAAGCTATTCTGCTAAAACTGCAATGGCGTTGATAAATTTGTACGGGCTATTTTTGGCTCAGCCTAAGCATATCAAGCTCATGAAGTCATTTAAAGTAACAATTACAGCACAGAGGATTCAAGCATGACTCAAAAACCTTATGAAGCCCGTTTCACTCCAGCCGCAGGCGGTTCACCGATTACTGTGAAGATTCCGGCCAATGATCATGTCCAAGCGAAAAAAATTCTTGAGCAGCAATACGGCCCCATTAAATCCTGGTTCAAATCACCGCAGCAAACTCATTAACCAGCTAAATAGGTAAATCAAATGTCTGTTTTATCGAGCTATATTAGGAACTGCTAGCATGTGTGGGTATTGTATTGAATATAATTTTTTAACCCTAGTTAAAACGAATCATCAGTGTATTTTTCAATTTGAGAATTGCCAACCGGATGATGAAACCATTATCCCAGATGATATTTATTTTAATTATTACATTCAGGAATTTGAGAACTTATCTGAAGTACTTAAAATTACGAGTAAATTTGATCGATTTAAATCTTGCTTTTATTTTATTCTTAGTCGACTCATTGAAGAAAATGTCCAAAATGGATTTGATGCTTCGCTAGTCGATTTGATTGATACCTTGTTTAATTTTAAGAGCATAGAGATCATCAATATCTTATTTCGCGATAGCTATAGAGACGAGTATTTAAAGGAACGGAATGGCTACTATAATAATCAGTTATTGTTTAATTTATATGATCACCGTTTATACACTGACGAAAAAGTCTGGCATAAGTTTGTTTCCGATAAAAACTTTTTAATGAGTCGATGTACGGAAATACTTCGTTTTTACTATGAATGGCTTTTTGGTTCAGAGGATTTTATAAAATCGCACCGAGTAGATTACTATCTTTTAATATTAAATGTATTCCTTGCGTTAGCGTATTTATCTCACTGTGACACTGAATCCGAAATTATTAACAAGATTGCACTAAATGCTCCTCCTTTTGCTCCAGGACCTTATGCTGAAGAGTTATGGATTCAACGAAAAGCTTTTTTACATTGCGTAAAACGTTATGGCGTCGAATTTATTACACAGAACTATAAACAGTATATAAGACCAGAATTAATTTACTATGCCCTGTTGAAGTTACAAATAAACTATGAACATCTTGATCAATTAAAAAACCTTTTAAAGGATGATCTGGAAGTCTTCTCTTTTGGTATGGCACCAAAAGAAGTTTTGGAATTAATTGCAGATTTAAGTTCTCAGTCAGTTTGACAGGATTGCCATGCCAGCCATGATAAAAAAGCTTTCAGCAAATTCTCAAGGTAAAGATTATGTTGTAGGTGATTTACATGGCTGTTTCAGTATGTTGGAACGTCTGTTACAGCACGTATATTTTGAGCCTACCCGAGATAGAGTCTTCTCGGTCGGGGATCTTATTGACCGAGGCCCCGATTCGTTACGCTGCTTGCAACTGTTAGCCGAACCTTGGTTCTATGCGGTGCAAGGTAATCACGAAGTGATGATGCTGAAGTTCTTTCAGGATTATTTAACGCATGGGGTATTAGAGGATTTAGTCGATCATCATCAGACCGGTTTCTTACGCTATGGCGGTGCCTGGATTGAAGCTTATTTTCGAATCGATCAACAATGCATGACTGACAAGTTTAATCATGGGCTTGATCTGGTTTCACAACTGCCTTTAATGCTAGTAGTGGGTAATGGTCCAGATCGATTTCATATTGTTCACGCCGAATTGGTGAGCTTTAATGAACTGGATGCCGAACTGACAATCTGGCTGGATGATGATATCGACAGATGGCTTACCTTAGGCAAAATTCCAGAATCTGTCACTGAGTGTTTGCTATGGGGACGCAGTTTAATGATGCGTCACTATGGTCAATTGAGCCATATCCAAGCACAAACAGGTTTGTCACCGGTATTTTGTGGGCATTCCTATGCTCCTGAACCGCGTCAGGTGTTATCGCATGTGTGTGTTGATACCGGAGCTTTTAAATCGTTTGAATCTGCCGATGCTCATTACAATCTAACTTTGTTCGATATCAAAGACGCAATTGGATACTCGGCAACTTATGAAAAAGGTTAGATTAATCGTCAGGATTTTTCGAAGATCGGTCAATAAAAATCTCGCAGAATACGACTTATTTTGTCGTCTTGAGGTGTTGTAATGAATATATCTTCAAAACACTGGGAAATAGCTTATGAACGCACGTAAAACTGTCATCAATCGCATTCAAGCTTCAATAGACACCCTAAAACCGCAAGAACATAACAAATATATTCGCGCAGTATTAAACCTGCCCGAAATTTTGTTGCCTCGTCTCGATGGCTTACCGGCACTGGAAGCATTCTTGAGTCCACCACCGGATATTGATGCTGAAGGTGAGCATTGCTTTGGCCATCATCAGCATGCTCAAGGCATCTTGCTGGGCGTTTATTATCGAATGGGGCACTCCGGAACGCTGGGATTATATGAAGAAAATTTGGAACAATTTTTCTGGCGAATTTTGCTCGAAATCAACGCTCAATTTTCCCACTGGCGTTGGAGTTATGCTGACTTGAAAGAACTGAGTGTTTGGGTCGTAGAAAAAACTTACTGGCATGAACGCTTTCATCACAGCATGGATGTTTTGCGGCACCTGTTCAACGTAAACAGTTTCAATACGTTCAATGAGGAAGCTTTGGCAGTCGCTTATTCACGATATCATCTGACGCATCATTATCGGCGCTGGCCTGAAGAAGATCAACAAGTGCTTTGGGATGCCTTTCTGGCGTTGGTTTATCGATATAGTTCTCCCGGCTATTCTGAATGGCGTCAGTTTGCTGATGAATCGAGCTTAAAATCTGGTATTTGTGAATATTTGAACCTACCTGCGACAACTTATTTAAATACCGCTCGGGTGTCTGTTACTGATATGTTGTTTGATTTGATACCTGTTAAAACAGGATTTATTGAAAAGGTGCTTTAAAGGTATTATCGAATTTTAAACAGTTGAATCGAAAAATGTTTATATTTATCAAAGCTGCTTGGTACAGGTTATCTTCGCTTATTCGATTAATCAATCCTGATCGCCCACTGTTCTCCAAACCGTATTGGGATGCTGAACAACAAAGGCTTACTATTGAAATTGCGATCTTATCCACTGTTCCGGTAAAAGTTACGATGACTGGCTGGCAGCAAGGAATAGAAGTGGTGTTATGGCACAATGGCAGAGCGGAACGGCGTGACCCATTTCAGGCATCGCTGTTTCCGATCGAGTTTTTTGAATTGCCGCTCTTACAACCGTGGACCGACACGCTCCCTGCTCACGTTTTGAGTCTACTCAAACGTTACGTCTATAATCCGTTAGGCTTTTTACAAATCATTCGACATGATCGGGCTGCCTATGAATTATTTATGGATCATCCCCTGCTGTTCATGATGCTGTATCAACAAGCCAAAAAATCGGATTTGGGACTTGATTGGTTAGTTGGTCAATGTCAACACAAACGCAGGCAGATAATGCAAAGCTGCGGACTGCCTTCTGAGCCTGCCGCAGTCAAATTGTTGAAAAAAATTGTCTTTGAACGCGTTGATTTTTGGCATCTCGAATTAGTGCAGGCATTGTTTAAATGTGACTATGCGAGGCTTAGTCATGTACCTGAATTATCCGAACGCATGCTCAGAACTATCATCGAATATCCGTCATTACTTGAAACGCGTTTGCTTCAAAATTGGCAGGATCACGAAAATCACACTTTGATTCAAATGTCGAAAGATATTCGTTTGATGCAGACCGGACACGATGGCTCCCGAAGGCATTTATTTGAGGAGGTTAGATCATGCCGTCATTTAGACGATGTCATAAGATTGCATGATCGATTGGTTCAACTTAACAATTTTACGATTGCCGATGATGTTGATATCGATCTACCATTTCCCGAACCCCCTATTGTGGGTAATGGAAATATCATACCGCTGACGAACTATGCCGGACTTTTGGAGGAAAGCCAAACCCAGGAACATTGCGTCGCCAGTTATTACAGCATGATTATATATGGCAGCTATTATGTTTATCGCATACTCAAGCCGGAACGCGCAACCTTGGGCGTAAACATCCACAAATCGTCCAGAGGCATCCCGGTGATTAATCTCGATCAGTTAAAAGGGTGGCGTAACAAAGCCGTCGGTGATGAAGTCATTCAAATCGTCAAACAGTGGATAGAGCAACGATAAGTCGCCTAGAAACACTAGCGATTAATTGAAAGGCCAGAATTTTTTGATAAAGTCGGGTAGATATCTGTCGGATGAAACGTCAATTGATGGATCTCGTCCGGTCGCAATTTCACAGCGATCTCGTCCCATTCGTTTCGCCTGATATAAGGCATCATCAGCTTGTTGTAGGATTACACGCATCAAAGTCTGGATAGTTTTGACATCCAATTTTGTATGAGTTTGAATGGTTTTAAATTGGTCAGGAAGATGGAGAGGAAATTCGGCAATACCTATATACTGACGGTTAACGTTATAGGCTCCACTGAATTTTCCGAATAAAGTTGAATGTTTTTAACTGCGTTCCTAATACGATCGGCAACCGCCTTAGAGTTCTCTGGGGTCGTGGTATCAGTCAGCAAGATGATAAATTCTTCGCCGCCCAAACGAATAGCATCTTGTTCGCGAAGATTTTTAAAGCAGGTCGAGATTTTTTTTAATGCTTCATCACCCATCGCATGTCCGAAATTGTCATTAATTTTTTTGAAATGATCAATGTCGACTGACAGCAAAGTAAAATGATAATCGGGGTTTCGGCAATAACGTTGAATTTCTCTTTGGAATAAGCGGTCAAAGAATCGGCGGTTATATAATTTAGTGAGTTCATCAATCAATGAAGGGTTGATGACTTTACGTAATGCTTCGGGTTCAATAATATGCGCGTCGTCACCAAAACCGGACAACCACTGGCGAAGTCTGAGTGAATCCGGAACATTAGTCGCCTGTAGTCTGAAATGATCGCTCAGTTCAGTTATTTCAAAATCATTTGAAGAATTGAGTGGATAGGCTTTCACATATGATAAGAGATGCGAGGGAAACTCAATTTCAAGATAATCAAGTGTTGGTTCTTGGGGATGATTTAGGTGAAAGCTAGCGTAGCTCTGCAAATTGAAATCTATTGAGGGAGGCACGCTTTCTTCTTCGATCAAATTCAGATCGGTAATTTTGCGTACCGACAATAAATAGGGTTCTGCGTGTTCCCAGAATGACCCAATAACAAAAAATTGTTGGTCACGTTGCACTAGACCAAAACAATTAAACTGGAATTTTTTCTCTTTTCCCTCATACTTCATCCACACCTTGCGCTGATCCCACAATGCTTGTTTGATAATGTCGAGATAGGCTTGTTGTTCGGAATTCTTTTGTTCATGATTTAAAACTTGCTCCCAATGATGGAGAAACGCGACTTTTCGATCCCACTGATCAATAAATTTTGTATCTATAGGCGTGGATTGAGTGCCAAGAGCTTCAAGGGCAACAGAGGGTATTAAATCGGCAAGATATTTCTGAGCTAAATGTTGAATCAATGCATTGGCTTGGTCTGGCGTCATGAGATAGAGAGGTCCTAAACAATGGAATAAAGGTTAAGGTGGTTCTAAATACGATAAGTTTGGTTGGTATTGCCAGGAATACAAATTCAGAATTGAATGTAGATCAAAAATTTTCCAATTCGTGTGCTAAAAATTGGATTCTTGCCACACTGCCTGCCATAAAAGTGGCAAAATTTTCCCCGCTTTGCCGGTGAGATTACAATGTGCGTATTTATCCAGCGGGGTTGAAAACGGATTGATTTGGACGACATAAACACCGGAAAGTGCCGCTTTGACCGGCAATGTTCCTGCTGGATGAACTTCCAAAGAACTTCCGACACAGATTAATATCTCACAATCAAGACAAGTTTGTACCGCCTGTTCATTCATCAAAGTTCATCAAAATTTTCTCGTGGTATAGAATTCGTTAAAATGAGGGATATCGTTAGTTAAGGGCAATCGCTATAACACTTAAATTGTCTTCTGCACCTGCGTTCATCACCGCCTCAAACACTTGATGAACCTTCGTGGCCAAATCTTCATCGGACAAACAAGCCGCGAGATCCGCATCTGATAAATGTAAGGTCACGCCGTCGCTCACCAGTAATAACACTTCTCCCGGTAATAAGCGCAACCATTGAAGACCGATGTAGTCGGGTTCGGAAGCCTCCGGCGCATAAATGAATAAATTATCCAAAGCCTCGCCAAGACTATAACCGCTGTTACCCTTGCCGACTTTTACAGAACGACTGCCGCGTTTTAAGGTGTAAGCTAAGGTGTGATCTTCAGTTAAGCGATGTAAACCATCGGCTTTAAGATGGTAGCCCCGCGAATCACCGGCATGCCAAAGTGCAATTTGACCATCCGGGGCAATTTCGGCGGTAATCAACGTTGCCCCGGCATTAGTCAGGGCTTTATTCTGTTTACAGGCGTTGCTGAATCGGTGATGTAGTGGTAATAAACGACTCCGTGGAGCGAGATCGGGTTTATCGATATCGAGTTGTACTAATGCTTGTAATAAAGATCGACTGGCTTTATCTGCACTGGGTAAGCCGCCTGCGCCATCGGCGATCGCAAAGCGCAAACGGCTATCGAGCGTTAATTGCTTTTGCCAGGATCCTGCCTGTTGTTGAACCCCCTCAGGTAGCAAAATTGCATCCTGATTTTGATGGTGCTGTTTGCCTGAATGGGTAAAAGCGACATAGTGAACGCTGAGGTTTTGATTTGTCATGGCTATTCCTGGCTAAGGTACTCCGTTGAGATCCAAACTGGGACAACCGAGGTCGGTGGATCATTTTCCGGGTTATCTCGCTCCGACTTGAGTAAGCGTGCCCACGTTGCACCTTCATCGATAAAACCGTGGATTCCAAGCCAGCGAGCAGGCACCAGCGTATCGTTGATCCATTCCAAAAATGGCTCAAACAAATGATCACACCAAAGTGCATTGAGGGTGGGATATTTTGTTTGTGCTTCCGGAATGCACAATGAGCATTGATATTCCTCGCCAATGCGTTCCGGATAGGCTTCAAAAAAAATCAACGCATCCCACCAGATATTGCGCTTGGTGACATGAACGCCAATTTCATGTGTTAACGAAATTGACAAATAGGGATGCAAACCTGGAAAAGTAAATTCTAAACAGCTATCTGTGCGTCTTGCGAAACGTAACGGTACCTTGAATCTTGTGGCATTGTCCAGATACCAGCGATAAAAAGCTTTTTGAATCGAACGACGCACTTTGGGGAATCGCGCCGAACAGCGAAATTTGCGTGGTTTGCGTTCTATTTCCGTTTGGGTGTTGGAACCACGTAATAGCATTGCGGATGCTCCTATAAGCAGTTTAAAGTGTACAATGATTACAACATGGTAATGCGACAAAATATGTCTATTAAAAGTCAGGTACAATTTCTAATACTTGTTTAATGCATCCAATAATCCATCAGCACAATGCGTTGCGTAATCAGCCACAGTTTCAGGTGTTAAAGTGTTGTCAAAGTGGCTCGATAAAATACCCTGCATCGCTAAAGCCGCCAGATATTCTCGTTTAGTGAGTCCTTGAGCTGTTTCCTGGCTCAAGGTATCTTTTTCAACTGTTTTTACATAGGGAAATGCGGGTTTGTCTTGGTTATACATAAACTACCTCCACCTTAAAATTGAAATTCGATTGTTCGCTTTTTAGCTGTTTTGAGTATGCAATAATTAAAACAGGATGGTGCGACGAAATAAGTCTGATTAGATCAGATTAAATTGTTATAGTTTCTTCATAAATCGGCCATTGGTATTCTGAAATGGTTTAATATGCATATAAAGGAACGTACTATTGATGCGCAAGTTGCTTAAAACAATTCCAGTTTTTGCTAATGAAACTGAAGAGCAAGTTTTTTGGGAAACTCATGACTCTACTGAATATTTAGATTGGGGAAAAATACAATCGGTTGTGTTACCTAATCTGAAACCAACCACCCAACCATCTTATTAGACCTGCCTCAGTATTTATTGGATTCCATTAAAGCGGCTGCAAACTCCCGTGGCGTTCCGTAGCAGACATTGATTAAAATTTGGTTACAAGAAAAAGCGCATAATTCATGATTCAAAAACATAACATCGCACAAGTAGAACAAGCACCCGACGCCAATCAACTACCGACAGATAGCCGAGGCTTATCAAACGCCGAACAAACCTCCGTAGATAACATTGCCCAGCAAATCACATCCAACTTACGTCCTGCGGTAACTGCCGCCTTTAATGACAGCCTTGATGAGTTTGACAGTTTGTATCGAGAATTAGCGAAGTGACCGATTATTTAACCGTTGCTGAAGTATTACAGTTGCACCGTCTGTTAATTGCCCGTTATGGTGGTGCTTTTGGGGTACGGGATATCAATGCACTGGAATCAGCTTTATACCGCCCGCAAATTGGTTATTACGACGATATTATCCTGGAAGCTTGTGCCTTGATGGAAAGTATCGCGATCAATCACCCGTTTATTGATGGCAATAAACGGGTGGCATTTGCCGTGACGGACGTATTTTTAAGGCTCAATGGATTTAGAATTGTCGCGCTGCCGATGGGTATTTATCAGTCAATGATTGGGTTATTCGAACATCAGCAATTCACCCGGCAAGGTGTTGAAGGCATGTTGCGCGAAATAGTTAGACCGGTAGATTAAACAAATCACGTTTCAAATCCCAAAATAATTTCATATAACGTTCAATAGTTGCCATTTCAAATTCAGAAAGTGAGGTCAATGACTCAGATGTGATGCGTTGATTATCGATGTTTCGCGGTTGATCCAACATCAAATCAGAAGCTTGTTTAATCCCTCACTTTTACATCCCGTGGACCGTCTATCGGCTTCTACGGGTTTATAACTTCTTAAGTATTGCGTAAAACTCTTTTTTACTTTTCCCGGCTTGCTCAGCCATGCTCTTTCTAGCATTTATGAAAAGGGAGCTTTTGGGACAGTCGTAAAGCATTTACATTCGGCGGATCGTTTATAGGCATCCGCCTTAGGCGGTTTACGCGACGAGTTAAATAAAGTTAGGCTGAATAGTTTGATGCGCAGCGTCCAACGATACCCTTAATTGCTTTAATCTATCGCTGGTTTCCGTATCAAATTGAAAGGATCGTAAATTATCAGGCAATTCTTTTAATAATTCGGGATTACCTGCTTGCCATTCATTCTGCACAACGCCAGTCCAATAACCTAGAATATTCACATCTAAAAAAGAATCTCTAAGATTATTTAATTCTTGCTGACAAAATGCCGAAAAACCTGAAGCATCAAAAATGCCGTAAATCAAATAATGCTCTAATACTCGAATATCAGCCTCCACTTCGGCAATCATTCCATCCTTTTCATTTACTAAAGTTTCAGCTAATTCATTCGCAACGCCTTTAACTGCATTTATTGCAATATTTGCAAAAGGATTTGAAGCGATAATGCTTTCAATCACCTTATTAGCAGAAGTCCCTAATATTTCTTTGCGTATTTCTTCATCGGTTAATAATTTAACGCCATGATTCGCATACTTAAGTAAACACATTAATGCAGGTTCTTCACCTTTATAGTAAATATCAATAATTTCAATATCCGCCCCTATTTTGTTACGCGCTTCCTTACGAGTAGTACTACCAACGGGCGCACGTACCAATAACTCAACTACTGGACGGACAAAACGTAAAAACAAAGTGTTTAAACTATGCTCTAATAATGAAACATAACTTGTTTCATTTTGTACCAATTTAGTTTTAACGGTTTTACTGCCCCATAATTGCTTTTCTAATTCAGCAATTAAATCCAAAGCTTCTTGCTGTAATTCCAGTGCCAAATTTCTGGCTAATTCGGCAGTCATTACACGCACATCACTATAGAGTTTTTCACGCCATGCAATATTGGCTTTAACGGCATCAAAAACGGGATTACTTTCACTATCAAAAATAATCTGCCTTTGTTCTAATTGCCGCGCTGGTAAAGAGAATATTTTTTCTTTAACTAACTCTTCGTAACGTGAACGAAATAATTTCCGATTATTGATGGATTGTTCATTACCGTCTTTAAAACGATTATTGACATCGGCTTGAATTTTTTGCCAACGCTTAGCCCACCATTCATTAAATTCAATATTATTATTATCCGCTTGAGCGCGTTTCGCTTGTTCAGAATCTTCTGGATAAACAGCGGCAACCGTTTGATAAATATCGCGCGCGGTTTTTAAAATATCGCCTATCATGCCATCACAGCGTTTTTTTAATAATGCGGTACGTTCATTGTCTAAATAGTTTTGAATACGTTTTTGTAATTCACTAATTCCTGTGGCGTGTTTTAAATCCTCATGCGAAATTAAACCCGTTAAATGTGCCATTTTTTCCAATGTTTGTTCTAAACTACCAACCTGCGGAATATCAAAGCCTTGTAATACTAAATGTGCGCCAGCCGAACCGCTGACTATACGGCATTCTGGAATTTCAACTGCCGCCCATTTTTCTAATAATTGTTGCCAGTTATCCTGTAAAACCTCTTTAGAGGGTTGTAGATCAACCTGTCCCCAAAATACAAATAACTTATCAGCGAGTTTTAAATACGGATCGCCTGTTGCACCGAATTTAATTAAATCCTGTTCGTGGGCTTTTAAATCAATATCACGACGTTGCACCAAAATAATGGCATCACAATCCGCCAACATTTTTTCAGATTCTACAATATGTTTAGCTAATCCAGAATCTAAGCCAGGCACATCATAAAATACCACGCCATCCACTGCCGCTAATTGCGAGGTATAAAGCCGGGCCTCCTGCATGGCATGGGCATAACGCTCATCAGCAACATAACGGCTCAGCTTGGGTTTAATTTGTTCTAAACGCTCAAAACTCTCACTCTTTTTACCTTCGTTAATAATTTCGCGTAATGTGCCATTATGCAGTTCCATAACTTTCAAATCATTTGCCGCTTTTTGAGCTGCGCTTTTATCCGGGCTTTCGGTTTGTTCACATAAGTCTGCTTGATAGGCTTGATATTGCGCTTCGGTTTTGGGTAAGGTTTCGAAGCGTTGATCGTTAGGGTTCTGTACGGAATAAATCTGCGTGGTAGTGAACGTGCAGCGAGCGGTTTTAGCGGGTAATAAATCACTGCCTAGCCACGCATTGACAAAGGTACTTTTGCCCGCTTTTTCTAAGCCGACCACGGCAATACGAAATTCGCCGTTTTGTAAGCGGTGCATGAGTTTTTCAGCGGGTTCACCGGCTTTTTGCAACTTGGCTTTTTGTTCGGGTGTAATACCCAATTGTGTGACGGTGGCTAAACTTACTAAGTCTAAAGCGTGTCGGCGCACGGCTAACGCGGTTTTTAGCTGGTTAGCGTATAAGGTTGAGGCTGTTTTCCAATCCATAATAGTCTCCTTGGACTAGATGCTGTAAAAATCAGAGATTGAACGTAGTGTTCCCATTTTTTTTAACGTTTTTATTTGAACCTGTTGGTTTGGTTTTATCGCCTCTCTAATACCCAATTTGTCACGTTTTTGAGTGATTTCTGGTTTAGCCGATAATGAAAGTTGCAAAAACACCCTACTTTCAGTTTGATAATTAATAGGTTCTTCTGAGCAATCAATGGCGTTTAAAACTTTGTGACCCTCTATGTTGTTCTCTGAAAAACAATAAGCTCGCATTGTGTTGGCAATTAGCTTTTCAGTTTCACTTTTAGAAATAAGGCTTCCTTTAGTTAATTTATCATCTAGTTGATTTGCTGGAATTATAAGGAGCAAGTCATGTTGACTAAAGGATAGCGTAGGATTTTTTATTGATTGAATAGGCGGCTCTAATTTAAAGGTGTTGCTATCATTTTTAGAACTTTTAGTGATTTCTTCAACAAAGTTTTTTCCTTTATCAAAAAGGCTTTGATTTTCTTTATTTTCATCTGTTTTCGTTTTTTTTCTGTTCTTATAATAATATGCACCTAAAGCAATTCCTATAATTAAAAGAACACCACTGGCAACAGCTAATTTAGTGCCAATGCTTATATCTGCTGGCGTTGTCATTTCATTTTCTCTACTTTTAAGCTGGCTAATAATTTCATCGTGTATAGCATTACTTAATGCCAAAAAATTTTCATTTCCATTCCAATCATTTTCATTGCCAACCTCAAGAATATGTGGTTTCAAGTGTTCAATGAAAATTAGAAACTTTTCATTATTCTGCCATTGATAGAATAAATCACCTTTTTTTGATACTTGCTCAATTTCTTCAATTAAGTTATGTCCATTGTGCCTATCCATTATCCCTAAAATGCTTTTTATTGTTGTTTGCATTTCACTCATAGATAATTCCTCGCATCAGTCAATTCTGATACCTCGCGCTGTAATTGTTGAGATTTTTCATATAGTGGCTGCCAGTCACTCACTACTTTCTCATAATCATCTTGATGCTGTTGATGAGCTTTTTCCAATTTCTCATTAAAATCTTTTAAAACTCTTGCCTGTTCTTCGATAATAGTTTCAGTAAGGTCATTAATATAATCATGAATCATGTTATAAAATGGCTCGACTAATAAATCTAATTGTTGGCTTAATTGCTCACGGCTGTTTTGATAAAAAGTTTCTGAACTGTAAATATTCAGACCCCCTACGTGAAAAATCACAAAGCGGCATAAAAGTGATGTACATTATTTTGAATGAGATTAAGTGACCATGACTTACTGCAACTGACCGATGAAGAATTGCTGGAATTGCCGGAGGAAGTTTTACGAATTTTATC
>CANNKG010000107.1 GCA_947505105.1 Methylococcaceae bacterium
GACCTTAAAATTCCGTTCGCCCTGAGTTTATCGAAGGGTTGAACGGGATTTTAAGGTCTCACCGTCTGGGTGAACGCATAGAAAACCGTCCATGCTTCGACTGGGCTCAGCACGAACGGTTTTCTATGCGTTGAACGGCGCTTTTTAGGTTCAGGCAAGCTTCCAATATTGGGCATCACCGCTCACTCTACTTTATCGGTAGACAATACTGGCGAGACCAAGGATTTGAGCAGGACAAGAATGAAGCAATGAGATATTTCCACAGTGCTGCCAGACATAAAATTAGAGAGGCGCAAAGAGTTCTAACGTTTTTGTCACGAATCGGTAACAGCACAGCGAAATAGCAAACAGATCACGTTTTTTCTAAAGAGAAGAATATGGTCTATTTCAGCTCCAAATTCGACCTAAATTCCGCTGTTCTCTGCTTTGTCCAACAGACGATGGGATTAGGACGGTAGCCGTCATTGGAGCATTAATCGAGAAATGAAGCAGGCTGGGTTGAATGATATAAAATCCAGCTAGAAGCCTTAAAGCAGGGAATTGCTGTCGCTCCAT
Source organism: Methylococcaceae bacterium (assembly GCA_947505105.1). Lineage (GTDB taxonomy): Bacteria > Pseudomonadota > Gammaproteobacteria > Methylococcales > Methylomonadaceae > SXIZ01. The sequence continues at coordinate 556 of CANNKG010000107.1, forward strand.
CCAGCCCTAATTATCGTTGAAATAACAATATCGACCCGTTGCTGCCACTCGCGTTTCTCCAAAGCAGCCAGTCAGCCAAATTAATATTCTGAGAACGGGATAGCTACAAAACAGCCTTTGGAACTTTTTGGCCCAATCGGCCACAACTCGCTAGTCAGGGTAATTATCGAATGCAGTATAGTTAAAGGTTCCTGTGACGCAGTCAACTGATTGGTATTCGGTAAGCAGATTTTTAACCGCCCTGCCTAAAATTGGAGAGATTTGCACTATTTGTCTTGACCAATTGAGCACCTTTGAAATTCGAAAAAACGGTTAGAAATGTACTATAATTAAATGAAATTCAATCAACATAGTCTCCTCCGGGTAGCATGCTTTGTCGCAAAAAATGCTGAAACTTTTGCTATTTAAATAAACGCATGCTGATCAACCTGATTAATAACATCGCATTTCTGGTTGCTCTAGTGACGACCGGGCTATTTGTACTCAGAAAATTTCATAATAACGAGCTGAATCGTCAGATATTACTAGGATTCTTGTTTGGCGGCGTAACCTTGTTAGGCATGCTCAACCCAGTGACTTTTGCTCCAGGACTGATTTTTGATGGTCGTTCTATAGTGCTGTCAGTAGCTGGCGTTGTGGGAGGCGCAATTACTGCCGGGATTGCAGCTATCATGGCCGCTATATATCGCTATCATCTAGGTGGCATGGGAGCACCAGTCGGGCTTTTGATCATAGTAGTGTCCAGCCTATTGGGTGTACTTGCAAGAAAGCTTTGGTCTCAACGAGATGCACCTCCACCTACTTTGCAATACCTGATCATGGGCGTTGTAGTGCAATTAGTCCAGGTAACCGCATTCATTTATATTCCTAATCGAGCGGGCGTTGCTTTCATTGAACAAGCTTGGTGGGTGCTCCTGCTGCTTTATCCACCTGCCACCATGATTCTTTGCCAGATCTTTCGCGATCAGGAGCAGCAATTAGAAAACCAGCGAACATTGCAAGCCGCGCAAGAATCTGCAATGCGAGAGCGGTCCATACTGCGCACCCTGATCGACACGCTTCCGGATCTGATCTGGTTGAAAGATTCCAACGGCATCTATTTAGCCTGTAACAATAGATTCGAACAATTCTTTGGCGCCTGTGAGCGGGAGATTGTCGGCAAATCGGACTACGATTTCGTTGATAAATCGATTGCTGATTTTTTTCGAGCTAACGATCGTGCCGCAATGGAAAAAAACGGCCCTTCGTTTAACGAAGAAGAAATCACTTTTGCGTATGATGGGCACCGCGAACTGTTGCAAACCATCAAGATTCCGATGCGTAACGAAAATGGCCAACTTATCGGAATTCTCGGTATCGGCCATGACATCACGCAGCGGAATAAAGCTGAACGCGCCCTGGAAAACAGCGAAAAGCAACTGCGCTTTGTACTTGAAGGTTCGGAACTTGGTTTCTGGGATTGGGATATCGCCACTGATACGGTTTTTCGCAATGAGAGATGGGCCACCATGTTGGGGTATAATCTTGAAGACATCCAACAAACGGCCCATCAATGGACGGATTTCATTCATCCAGATGACCGTAGTCGGACGTGGGATTCGATCAACGCAGTTCTTGAAGGCCGTGCGAGCAGGCACCGACTCGAATATCGCATGCTGAGTAAGGACGGCAGCATAATCTGGATTCTCGACCAAGCCAGTTTGATGCTACGCGACACAAACGGCAAACCCTTGCGCATGTGCGGCACTCATACTGACATTACTTCTCGCAAGCAAGCTGAAGAAATACTTCGGAATAGTGAAGCAAGGTTTCATTCGTTGTTTAATAACATGACCGAAGGCGTCGCACTGCACCAACTCGTGCGTGATGAATCTGGACTGCCGGTCGACTATATTATCCTCGATGTCAATCCTGCATTCGCAACTCATACCGAACTGAGTATAAAAGATGTAATTGGTAAAACTGCCATGCAAGTCTATGGTAGTACGCCATATTTAGATCAATACGCGCAAGTCGCCACCTCAGGGCAACCTTTGCAATTCGAGACCTACTTTCCACCTCTCGACAAAACTTTTTCTATTTCCATTGTTTCTCCTGCTCTGGATCAGATTGCCACCATCTTTCAAAATATTAGCGAACGTGTCTTACTCGAAAAGGCTCTGCGACAAGCTTCGGAGCGGTTCCGGGCCATCATCGAGGCTTCACCTATCCCTATGGCGATTAACGATGACGCACTGAATATCACCTACCTGAATGACGCATTCATTCGCACGTTTGGCTATACGTTGAGCGATATTCCCACAGTCGCTGATTGGTGGCCAAAAGCCTATCCCGACCCTCTTTACCGAACACAAGTTCAACATGACTGGCAAGACCACATTGATGCTGTCCTTAGGGAAGGCAATAAATTTGAGCCTCTAGAAGTAAAAATTAGCAATAGCCGGAATGATACCCGTATTGCTTTGGTAGCGGCCTCTAAGCTGCCAGAGGGGCTTGATGCAATTCATATGGTGACGTTTATCGATATCACTGACGTCCGGCAATCAGAGGAAGCTCTTCGGGCAAGTGAAGAGCGTTTCCGTAGACTTCACGAAAGCTTGAGTGATGCATATGCTCAAGTTAACATGTCCGGCAAAATTACAGATTGGAATCATGCTTTTCAGGAGATGCTTGGCTATTCAAATGAGGAGCTACTTTCCTTGACCTATGAGAAAATCACACCCACTAAGTGGCATGCCGATGAATCCAAGATACTTAAGGAACAGGTCATCGCCAGTGGCCGATCCGAGGTCTACGAGAAGGAATACATTCGCAACGACGGTACAATCATTCCTGTGGAACTCAGGACATTTCTACTTAAGGGAAAGAATGGTAATCCCGAGGCGATGTGGGCAATCATTAGGGATATCTCTGAACGAAAAAAAATAGAAGAAAATCTTCGAATCGCTGCCGTTACCTTCCAGAGCCATGAAGGTATCATAATCACCGATGCCGATGCAAATATCATCCGAGTGAACAAGGCCTTCGAAGATATCACTGGCTACGCTGAGGAAGATATAATTGGTCAAAACCCACGGTTATTAAAATCTGGCCAACAGGATTCCGCCTTTTACCAGCTCATGTGGTCAAGCTTATGTAAAAATGACTTATGGTCCGGTGAAATTTGGAACCGTCGTAAAAATGGTGAGATCTATCCCGAATTTATGACACTTTCAGCTATAAAGGATGCTAAGGGCAACGTGTCGAATTATGTCAGTGTGTTCACTGATATTAGTTTACGCAAACAAAACGAAGCGGAAATCCATCAACTCGCCTTTTTTGACCCGTTGACCAATCTCCCTAATCGTCGTCTTTTCCAGGATCGTCTGCGACAGGCATTAGCGGCTAGTCAACGGAGTGAACGCTACGGGGCATTGCTGATGCTTGACCTGGATCACTTTAAGAAGATCAACGACAGCTTGGGGCATACTGTCGGCGATCAACTTCTGACGGAAGTGGGGCTACGTTTGAGAGGTGTGTTACGGGAGGGTGACACCGTGGCCCGTTTGGGCGGTGACGAGTTTATTATCGTGCTTGAAGGGCTCGACAAGCTTTTAGTGGAGGCTGCAAGCCAAGCTGAAAATTTAGCGCACAAGATTTTAGGGGGGCTGTCACAGCCATATCGACTGGGAGAACGAGAATACCATAACTCGGCGAGTATCGGTATTAGCCTATTTCTAGGACATGTGGTGACAGAGACCGACTTAATCAAACATGCAGATGTGGCGTTGTACGAGGCCAAAGCTGCAGGGCGAAATGCAATTCGGTTTTATGATCCAAAGAAGCAAGTGCTTTTGGATAATCGCATCGCACTTGAGAGAGACTTACAACATGCCCTTGACAAGCAGGAATTTCAACTTCACTACCAAATACAGGTAGATAGCTTGGGTCATTGTCTGGGAGCGGAGGTGTTACTTCGCTGGCAGCATCCCATTCGCGGATTTGTGTATCCAGATCAATTCATACCGCTGGCTGAGGAGACCGGGTTGATTGTACCGATCGGTTTATGGGTGTTGGAAAGTGCTTGTGCGCAACTCGTTGCTTGGGAGAGCAACCCACTGACCAGCGATCTGACTGTGGCGGTAAACGTCAGCGCTCGTCAATTCAGCCAAGCTGACTTTGTGGCTCAGGTCCGGCATGTGTTACATAAAAGTGGAGTGAATCCTGCACGTATCAAGTTGGAATTGACTGAAAGCGTGGTACTTGACAATGTTGAAGATGCAGTCGAAAAAATGCAGATTTTGCAAGAGTTAGGCGTAGCATTTTCACTAGATGACTTTGGCACCGGACATTCTTCCCTGTCATACCTGAAGCGTCTGCCTCTAGAGCAGATCAAGATCGACCGCTCCTTTGTACGCGACATCGTCACTGACCCGAACGATGCTGCCATCGTCGATACTATCATTGCTATGAGCAGAACCTTGGGCCTCAAAGTCATTGCGGAGGGAGTAGAGACAGAGGCGCAGCGAGACTTCCTGAACAGCCACGGCTGTGAAGAGTTCCAAGGCTACTTGTTCGGCAAGCCGGTATCACTTGACCAGTTTGAGGCTAGCTTAAAGGGGTTGTTCAAACAATAATGCAATACTAATGGATATTGCTCATAACGGCATTAAGGCAAAAGTTTACTCTGGCCTATCTTGCTCGCCAGTTACCGGGCATTCAACTAGATCCTTGGATGCTTTTCTATCAAAATTGGATAATATCCCCAACCGACGGCTTTTGGCCGTACCTTGCCATTCAAAATCTAAATTTTATATTACTACCCCAATCTTGAACTTATGCATTGATTATGGGATAGCCAACATTCTTGGGACGGCAATCATCATCGCGTCGTTAAGGGATTGAATCTCTTCACGTTAGATTATGCTGAGCAGCCGCGCCATAGACTGCCCGCCAGTTATCGTGTCTACGACAAAGCAGAAGGCAAAACCAATACCCCCAAATAGCATAGTCGCCCTGCTGACTTGAAGCTGAAATCGCCGAAGGCTCTGCTTAAAAATTCATGTTGATGTTGGTCAGCCAGACATGATTGTTTAGATCTTCCCGACCGAAGTTATTGACATACTGAAAGTGATAGCCGGTATCGATATTAATATGAGGATTTATTTTATAGCCAAATCCTACATATGAACGGTTTTGATTTACCCCAGTCTGGACGCTGTGTTCCAATCGACCCGAATTAACCGAATTGAAGTATACAAATAGTTCATCAAAAGCGACCACATAAAAACTGGTATTGGGTATCGTATACTGCAAGCGAAATCGATGGCGCATCCGGTGTGACAAGTCGGCATCTTCGAAAAAGCGCTGTTCAAGCCGAAAACGGTATTGAAAGTTCAGTTCCGGCGTCCAGTTATCCACCCATTGCACTTGTTCGATAATATCATTGGTGGCCAGATCGAACTTGTCTTTCGAATTGTATTCACCCTGCCAAGCGTAGCCTAACCATAGTTGCAGGTTTTTGGTGACCTTATAGCCCACAAAAGGGCGCACGATCAATTGAGCGAAATTAGAACTGTCGTGATTGATTCGGGGTTGAAGCTCCAAAAAAGCTAAATAATTACTGCCACCGAAATCGGTTTGAACGGTACTGCTGACCCATATACTCTGATCATCCGTCGCTAGAACCGGGCCCGTGAGCAGCAGCCCACTCAAAATCGCCAAGAGTTTTTTCATTGATGCCTCATTTGTTATCTAAAAATCAGATGAATATAGCAATTTTCGGCTATTTGACCAAAAATATTCTTGTCTAGCCATTGATTTGTGCGCGCGCATTTTGAATGGCGAGTTTTACCGTATCTGGCGCCGTTCCTCCAATCAAACTACGCGCCGCGACTGAACCTTCCAGCGATAACACTTTAAAGACATCTTCGCTAATCGTGCTCGAAAACTCCTGTAATTCGGCGAGCGTTAATTCCGATAAATCCCGTTGGGTATTAAGTCCCAAGCGTACCGCTTGTCCGACCACCTCATGCGCATCGCGAAACGCCATGCCTTTGCGTACTAGGTAATCGGCCAAATCGGTCGCGGTTGCGAAGCCGCGTTTGGCGGATTCATACATAGCTGCCTTGTTAGGCTGAATACGCGGCAGCATATCGGCGAAGGCGCGTAGGCAGTTAATCAGAGTGTCAGCGGTATCGAACAGCGGTTCTTTATCTTCCTGATTGTCCTTGTTATAGGCGAGCGGCTGGCTTTTCATCAACATCAGCAGGGCGACTAAATGACCGGTGACGCGTCCGGATTTACCGCGCACCAGTTCCGGTACGTCGGGATTTTTCTTTTGCGGCATAATCGACGAGCCGGTGCAGAAGGCATCGGGGATGTCGATAAAATGGAACTGGGCGCTTGACCACAGAATCAGTTCTTCGGAAAAACGTGATAAATGCATCATGATCAGGCTGCCGACGGCGCAAAATTCAATCGCAAAATCGCGATCGCTGACCGAATCAAGCGAATTGGCTGACGGACGGCTAAAGCCAAGTAATTGCGCAGTTAACTGTCGATCAAGCGGATAGCTGGTGCCGGCCAGGGCTGCCGCGCCAAGTGGCATCACGTTGAGCCGTTTGGCGCAGTCTTGCAAGCGTTCACGGTCGCGGCTGAGCATTTCAAACCACGCCATGAGATGATGACCGAAGGTGACCGGCTGAGCAACCTGTAAATGGGTAAAACCGGGCATGATGGTGTCGGCGTGCTGTTCGGCCAGATCCAAAATGCCGACCTGCAAGCGATGCAGTTGGGCGGTGATCGTCTCAATTTCGCTGCGTAGGTATAGGCGAATGTCGGTGGCGACCTGATCGTTACGCGAGCGGCCGGTATGCAGCTTTTTGCCTGCTATGCCAATTAAATCGGTCAGGCGCGCTTCGATGTTCATATGCACATCTTCTTGCTTAATCGACCATTCGAAGGTACCCGCTTGAATTTCAGCTTCGATTTGGCGCATGCCGGTCTTGATCGCTTCGTGTTCTTCAGTGGTCAAAATACCGATCTTGCACAGCATTTCGGCGTGGGCGAGTGAGCCTTGAATATCCTGTGCTGCCATGCGGCGGTCGAAATCGACCGAAGCCGTGAATATTTCGACAAAAGCATCGGTGGCTTCGGCAAAACGGGCGCTGGAAAGTTTTTCGGTGTTAACGGTGCTGGTCATAGTCGCAAGGTCTTTGAGTTAGCTAAAAATGCCCGAATTATACCGTGATCTCGATATTGGCGACAGCAAGGGATTGATCGCGGATTATGGCGCCGATTTTGCTCATAAATCTATGTTAGGATATGTAAATTTTTATTTGGAGGTAGCATGATGTTGGTATTTAAACAGTTTATTCGAATTTTTATTTTACTGGTCGTCACCGGCTTGGTAAGCGGCTGCGCAACTGTCGGGAAGGACTTTCCGGCCGGTCGGGTTATGGAAATTCAGATTGGTAAAACGACCATTAATGATGTGCAGGCTATTTTCGGGCCGCCTTGGCGCGTCGGTAGCGAAAATGGCATGAAAACTTGGAGTTATGGCCGTTATCACTATAGCCTGTTTGGCGACCCTAGCACCCAGGATTTGGTCGTGCGCTTTGATAGTGGCGGAATCGTTAGATCTTATAATTTTAATACAACGGCGAATAAAAATTAACGCTAGGTAACCGAGCGCTTCGAGTTGTTTTTTATCTTTGTATTACTTTCTTTTCCATTACTTATTAATTCGGATTCACCCAGATGATTCTTTGGAAATACCCGAAATTTAATATGTGCTATTTTTGGGGATTATTTTGGATTTAGTAACCGAGTTTTTTTGGCATAGTGTTTTTACGTCGGTTTTTTGTTTATTGTTCTTTAGTATTCCGGGGTTATGGATCAGCCTGTTATTAGGTTTTAATCTTCGCTTACCTAAACAACCTTCTGCTTTTTTTATCAGTACCGCGTTGGGTTTAAGTTGCTATGGAGCCTTTTCCTTGCTGTTTTGCTGGCTGGTTGGTTTTACCGTAGCGACTGTTATCGGCTCATGGCTACTGTTTCAAGCAATTGCGGCGGCAGTTTATTTTCGGTTGGGTCGATTTGAAACCAAGCAGGCGTTATTCGAAATTACCACCCTTCCTGCGCTGTTTTTGCTCCTGGCCGTTGTGCTCTATGCGATCTTGCCGGTCATGAACATCTATCCAGCGATTTATGAAGGGGGCTTATTTGTTAATGATGTCATTTTTGATCATGTCAAAATGGCGATTGTTTCTAGCATGAGTCGGGAAGGCTTGCCACCACAAAATCCTTATTATGCGCCCGCGGGTCAGAGAATCCCCTTGGTGTATTATTACGGGTGGCACTTTATGGTCGCCGAAATCAAGCTGCTAACCGGCATTTCCGTGTGGTATGCCGAAATTGCGATGACTTGGTTGACTGGGTTTGCGACCATTTCGCTTATTATCGCGTTGGCGATACGGTTAACCGGACAAGTGAGAACCGGTTGGTTTGTGATTGCCTTTGCCTTAACCTCCATGTTGCCAGATATGTTGGCGCTGCTCCTGGGTGGGCGCTGGCTGCGTTGGGTCGGTTGGCCGCCTTCGACGCATCCGTTGGAATTGCTCTATTTTCAATTATCCTGGGCGCCGCAGCATGTGTTTGCGGGGATGTGTGTCGTATTACTGATTTTTTTGACCACGCAGGTGTTAACTAATGATAAGCAACGGTGGTTGGGGGCAGTGCTCATTGGTTGGACAGTGGCTCAGGCTTTTAATGCTTCTGTGTGGGTTGGTGGCGTCGGCCTGATCCTTGCCCTACCGTTTCTGATTTTCGCTCTTTGGCGCTTGCGGTTAAATTACGCACCGCTGGCATTGCCGCTGCTATTAGCCGTGCTGACCTGTGTGTTATTTGCGTTACCGGTATTATTTTCAGAAACTTCAGGCCCTCCCGCAGATAAATTTCCAATTGAAATTCGGTCTTACACCTCGACAGCCTTATTAGCTCGCAATGAACCGATGCAAAAATTCGGACATCTCATTCTTTACTGGTTGCAATTTTTACCTTTAAGTTTCGGCATTATTTTTGTTTTGGGCTTACCCGCTGTGCTTGCCTATGCCCCGAAGCAGGATGAGCCTAAAGCATTCAGAAATTTAAGTCTCGCAGCTATTATCGGTTATTTAGTGGCGGTCCAGTTTTTTCAAAGTGTGGTCGGTAGTAACGATTTTGGGTGGCGTGCAGTTGATGTGCCGGTCATTTTATTAATGCTTTGGGCGGCAGTTGGCTTGACCGAATTGCCGAACCAGCTAAATCGAATGAATTGGCGCGCCAATGCTTTTGTGGTTCGTTATCATAAAATGGTTGTGCCTTTAAGTTGTGTCGGGCTTACGTTAGGGCTACTTAGTTCCGGGTATATATGGGTATTCCCTAAGCCGCATCATCGGTATAATCCACCTAGTCCTGCCCAGCTTGTGGGGCATCAGAATTTATTGAAGCTTCGCCAACCCTGGAATGCCGTTCTCAATTACACTCAACCCAATGACTTGGTTCAAAGCAACCCGGATAGTTATTATGCGAGAGTCTTAACGCGTTGGTCGGCGCCTGCCGCGATGGTGCTTTTCGGCGATCGGGCTATGGCATACGCCGAACCTGAAAGTGTCCAGACTTTTGCCCATTCTTATGACAAAGCCCAGAAAGCAGCTCAATATAAGGCCGTTCAGGCAATTTTTAGCGCTAATCCTAATTTACAGGATTTATTGTATGCGCGAGATACCCTTAAAATTAAAGCGTTGATCGTCGAAAAATATGACCCTGTGTGGAATTCTCAAATCATTGAGCAATCTGGGGTGTATAAAATAGCGGAGCAAAGTGATTATTATCGGATTTATCTGGCCAATTAAAGGCATGCACTTATTTATCAACTAATCGACGGGTTATAAAAAATACTCAAAGTTTGGTATTTTACGTTTTTCGATAACGGCATTAACATTTTGAGTTTGCTTTTGGATGTGGTTTAGGGCGTTGTTCTCCGAACCACATCGCGTAATTCACTGGTCGCTTCTTCAAAGGCAACACCGCGTTTGCGCCGGTTTATTGTGGCTTTTTTGGATCCTATTCTGCTGGAAAGGTTATCAGGTCGCTATAGGTTAATTGCAACAATTGCCACTATCAACAGTCATCATTCGCTACTGACGCAATCAACACCGAAAACTTCACTCACTTGAATAAGTAATTCAGGAAATAACGCGGGTGAAATTGTATCTTCATCGGTATACATTTTTTGCAATTGATAACGTCCTTGAGTATCCAGAATAAACTGATGGATGGCCTGTTGATCCGGGTAGACCAGCCAATATTCGTTGACGCCGCTTTCTTCGTAAAGTTGGTATTTGATTTTCATTTCCCGTTTGGAATTGCCGCTCGATAGGATTTCGATCACCCAGTCGGGCGCGCCGTTGCAGCCTTGCTTATCTAGAATGTCGGGATTACAAATTACACAGACATCGGGTTGCACGACGGTGTGTAGGTCTTGATTGGCTAACAAGGATTTTTTACGGTCGTACAAACGGACATCAAATGGGGCGGGAAAGACTTCGCACTTTCTATCTTTTAGAAACCAGCCAATAAATAACAGTAGTTGTCTGGTAATTCGTTGATGATCGACGTTGGGGGCGGGGGCCATCAACATGATTTTGCCTTTGATCAATTCGACTGTTTCATTGAGCTGCCAAGTCAAATAGTCTGCGTAGCTGTAGGTTTGGGTTAAATCTAATTGCGATAATTGGGTGATCTTGGTCATGGCCTAGTCCTCAATGTTAGGTGAATCATTACGGGGAGGCGTTGGATGTTGATCCGGCTTAGGCTTTTGAGCAAGTGGCCGTGTCTACGGCCACTTAGCTTATTTCAAGCATTAACTCTCGCTTTTGGTGACGTCGGGTTTCTCAGCAGTCTGTTCTAATTGGCCAAGACGCTGTTCGAACAATTTTACTTGTTTCAGCAAGTCGGGCAATTTGCCGAGGGCGGCCAGTTCTTTCCAGGCGACTTTGCGATCTTTGGCGGGACTGCCGAAGACTTGGGTGCAGGGTTCGACATCGTGCGAGATGCCGGATCGGGCCATGATGACGGCATGGTGGCCGATTTTGATATGATCGGCAATCCCGGAACTGCCGGCCAGAATGGCGTTGTTTTCGATCGTGCAGGAGCCCGAAATGCCGGTCTGACCGCAAATGATCACATTGTTGCCGATTTCGTTGTTGTGGCCGATTTGCACGATGTTGTCGATTTTTGTGCCGGTGCCGATGGTGGTCGAGCCTAATGCGCCGCGGTCGATACAGGTATTGGCGCCGATTTCGACATTGTCGCCGATGATGACGTTGCCGACATGCGGCACTTTGATGTGCTGATCTTTGCGGTTTTTATAGCCAAAGCCATCGGCGCCGATGACAGTGCCGGCATGAATCGTGACGTTATCGCCAATTTCGGTATTATCGTAGATGACGACGTAAGGGTGAAAACAGCAGTTGTCGCCGATTTTGACGTTATTGCCGATATAGACGCCATTTAGAATCACGCAATTGTTGCCGATTTCGCAGTGCTCACCGATACTCGCAAATGCGCCGACATAAAGTTGACGCGGTAATTCAGCTGAGCTTGCGATATCAGCTTTTGGCGAAATTTGATTTGGATAACTATGGGCAGGGTGTAGGGCATTGACGGCATTGATAAAGCTGATTTCCGGATCTTTACAGATTAATAAAGTTAGGTGTTCGGGGATATTATCCGGCAGAGCATTTTCTTTGACGATACAGGCTGAGGCCTGAGAGTCGGGTAAATAATGAGCGTAACGAGTATCGCTGAGCACCGTGAGCTGCTCAGGCGCTGCACTTTTGATATCGGCTGCTGAGTGGATCAGTGTCTGGGAATTGCCCTGAATGGCAATGGCATCACAGATTGTGGCAAGTTCTTGAATAGTTAGGGTCATTATCAATTCTCGGAAAAGTCGGACGTTATTTCCAGATGCTGACGATGTTGGTGAAATCATCAGTCCAGGTTCTAATATCGAAATAGAGCGGGAGTTTTTGCCAATTGGTCTGTAAGGGCGCCAAGGTGGCGGCATTTTTAGTCAAGACCACCCAGTCGGTTGCAATTACAAACGGAATTTCGGTGTCTGGTTTGAATTCTTGAATCAAGCCGGTTAACTGTAATTGTTTGGCGTGACCGGACAGAATTTTTTTCAGCGCCAGGTGTCGATTGGTGATATGGAACGCGAGGATGCCGTTCTCTTTCAATTTGGCGAAATAGAGTTCCAAAGCCTCCTGGGTTAATAAGTGAGTTGGGATCGAATCCGAGCTGAACGCATCCATAATCAGCAAGTCAAATTTTTGATCGGGTTCTTTGGCTAAAGATAGGCGGGCATCGCCAATCTGCATGGTCGCTTTAGGTGTGCATTTACTTAGGTAAGTGAAGTAAATTGGGTTACTTGCGGTTTTAACCACCAAGGGATCAATTTCATAAAATGTCCAGTTTTGGCTTGGTTTAGCATAGCAGGCCAACGCTCCCGCACCGAGACCTACTGAGCCGATCACCCAGTTGGCGTTTTGATTATCGAAACTAGCAAACAATTGTCCGATCGGGCCTGGGCGACTGTAATAAGTGAGCGGCGTGGTTTGTAAGGCATTTGGCAGTCGCTGCGCGCCATGTTTGGTGGTGCCGTGGAATAATTCGTGGGCGGTTTCGGGTTGCTGTTGCTCGTTGCTGATCATGGTTGCGCGTGCCGAGAGTACGCCAAAGAATGAGCGTTCTTGATAGAGCGTGTTCGATAGTAATTGATGCAGCGTCAGGGTAAAAAATATTAAGATGCCAGCGACAAAAGCCAGACTCAGCGTTTGCTGTCTTAGGCTATAGGTCAAACCCGCCATTAAAATCAGCACGACGCCAATTGCATCGAGATAATCGATTAAGGCATTATTGAGCGACAGGCAGGCGCCACCAGCGATAAGTAGAATGATCGGCAAAATGCTTTGCATCAGCCAGTCTTGTTTGGTGACCGGGAGACCTGGACGTAGTAGCAAGCCCGCGATGATCATCAAGGGGTATTCATAGACGGCGTTGAAAATGAATGGCGCGACAAAGGTATTGAACATGCCACCGAGCATGCCGGCAAAGGACATGATCAAATAAAAACCGGTTAGATGATCGGTTGATGGTCGATGTTTGGCAAGTTCACCATGACAGACCATCGCGACTAGAAAAAAGCTCACTAGATGCAGAATTAAATCTAGCCAGTAAGGAATGACCGCGGGGTTGATAAACGAAAAGGCAATAAACGGTAGCAGAATAACCGGTTGTAATTTAAGCATCCAGGGCGCGATTGCTGAACCCCAGGTCGAGAACACCAGAATAAACGACAGCAAATACAGGGTGAGTGGAATGATCCACAGTAAAGGAACTGACGCGATGTCGGTGCTAATGAAGTTGGTAAGGCCGAGCAATAGACTTGAAGGTACAAACGCGAGGGCGAGCCAATGCAATTGCTTACGAACCGGGAGCGGTTCGACTTCGGAAACAGTGGATTCAGCTTCTTCGTTTAAAAGTGCACCAACCGAGCTACGCCAAAACATCAAGCCGCAGCCGATGATTAATAACGCTAATAGCCCATAGCCTAGGCTCCACAGCCATTTTTGTTCGCTGACGCCGATAGCTGGCTCAATCAAAAACGGATAGCTCAATAACGCCAATAGGCTGCCGGCGTTGCTGGCCGCATATAAATAGTAGGGATCGTGGCTGGTCTGATGATCGGTTTGGGCAAACCATTTTTGCAGGAGTGGCGCTGTTGTTGATACAACCAGAAACGGAAGGCCGATTGCCAGTAATAAGGTTGATAAAATCCAGAGCGTCGGGTCGGTTTCGGTCGGAGGGCTAAGTCCAGTTGGTAAAGCAAGCGGTAATGATATCGCGCTTACGAGAATAAGTGCGCCATGAATAATTAATTGAGATTTTTTGGGGAGACGCGTTGAGATCAGGTGAGCGTATAGATAGCCAAGAAAGAGAATACTCTGGTAAAACACCATGCAGGTATTCCAGACTGCCGGTGAGCCTCCGAGCATGGGTAAGAGAATTTTGCCGAACATCGGCTGCATCACAAACATTAACGAGGCGCTGACAAATAAGGTTGCCGCAAATAGCACAAGAAGGCCAAAATTGCGCTGGTTATTCAAAGTGGATATTTCTGTCATTATTATTATGGAGTAGTTAAACAGAGCTATGAATTGTGAAGCTAATGATAATGCATTTGTGCAAAATTAGGGGGGTAAAACATGATTAATCACGCAAAGGGGAAATTTTGAGGTAATTAATCCAGGAAAAATTGTCTAATTATCAAGTGGCTGAAGATCACGAAGTGAGTCGAGAGGCGCTAGTACTCAGTCAATTTTGTTTTGTCGAGTACTTATAAATACCCCGTTCGTCCTGAACTTGTCGAAGGATTTGCGGTTCATGGTTCGACAAACTCACCACGAACGGTTTTTTTGAACTACACCCGCCATAATTAAATTGACTGAGTACTAGGTTGTCGAGTGACTTGAATTTCAGGAGCGCGGCCGATTGAATGAGCGGCGCCCCCAAAATTCGTTGAGGATGGGTAAAGTCGCTTATCTTTGATCGATACGACTTAAAGGGTGCCTAAGAACGCTGTGATTTCGGCAATATCGGTATCGGATAAATTCGCCGAGATTGCCTGCATGCCAGGATTTTTACGCTCACCGGCCTTAAAATTACTCAATTGTTTGGCGAGATAAGCAGGATGCTGACCTGCGAGTTTAGGAAATTGGCCGCGCCCTTGCGCTTTGCCACCATGACAGCCAAAACATTGATTGGCTTTAGCGGCGCCAAGTTTTGCCAGAGCAGGGTCGCCTCCAGCCGACTTAGTGGTTTTCCCCGAAAAATAGGCGGCAATATCTTCGATATCGGTATCGCTTAAGCTTTTAGCCATTCCGGACATGATTGGGTTGGCGCGTTTATTGTCTCGAAAAGCGGTCAATTGATTGACCAGATAAGCCGTTTGCTGACCGGCAAGATTGGGATAGAGCGGGTTAGTGCTGTTGCCTTCTGAGCCATGACAACCAAAACAGGCGCCTGCTTTGGACTGGCCTGCGGCACTATCACCCGCAAAGGTTTGCAAACTTAACAGACTGCACAGGCTTAAAACAAGTATAGAAACGATTTTGGTATTCATGGTTATTGCCTCATTGAATTTGGGGTGGACATTACATTTGGCGGATTCAACTCCGAAGTGCAATCGCCAATAATAGGATATTAAGGAAGGCTAACTGATATAGTGCCAAGCTTTTTTCTATCCGACTAAAGACGAGAATGAACTTGAAAGACTACCATCAGTTAACCCAAGCACTAAGATACCA
>CANNKG010000108.1 GCA_947505105.1 Methylococcaceae bacterium
GCATGATTTTAAACAATAGCTGTAGTTGAACGAGGATAGTTTTTAGCATCTATTATCAGTTAAATACAGCACTATTTTTAAAACTAGCCGAAGTCATAAATTCGGGGAATTAAAATATGACTAAAATTGCCGTATTTCGACAGCCTACATTGGCACTGGCGTGGCGGACGATAAATCGACCTATCTTTTCGTGCCCGATATGATTAAGTTCTATTTGGGTGAGACGCCGTTGTTGTCAAACGTCCCGACTTGGCGACTTAGCGAAGCCGAAGATTATAAATATGTGCTGGCGCATTTGCCGGAACTGGTCGTGAAAGAGGTTCAAGGTTCCGGTGGCTATGGCATGCTGGTCGGTCCGACCAGTTCCAAGGCTGAAATCGAGGCCTATAAAGAGCGCATTGTGGCCGAACCTGAAAAATATATCGCACAACCGACCTTGGCATTGTCCACCTGTCCGACCTGGGTCGATGCAGGCGTCGCACCGCGTCATGTTGATTTGCGGCCTTTCGTCTTGTCCGGTAAGGAAATTCGCCTGATTCCAGGCGGGCTGACGCGAGTGGCGCTTAGTGAAGGTTCGTTGGTGGTTAACTCATCGCAAGGAGGCGGCACTAAAGATACTTGGGTATTGGAGGATTAAGTCATGCTTGCTCGTACTGCTGAAAATTTATTCTGGATGGCGCGCCATATTGAACGCGCTGAAAACACGGCAAGAATGCTCGATGTCGCACATCGGACCTCGTTGTTGCCGCTCGATATCGAAGGCACCGAAGCCTATCTTTGGTACGCACCGCTTAACATCACCGGCTGCGCGGAAAGTTATGAAGTCAAATACGGTCTGGCGCGCGCCGATGCAGTGACGCGTTATATGGCGCTCGATCCGGACAATCCCGGTAGCATCTATAACTGTTTGTGGCAAGCGCGCGAAAATGCACGGGCCGTGCGTGGTGCGATTACCTCGGAAATGTGGGAAATCATCAACGCGACGTGGCTTGAGATAAATCGCTTATCGGTCGATATGGATTACGAAAAATTCCGTGACTTTTTCGATTGGGTCAAAGACCGTTCACATTTGTTTCGAGGCGTGACCTTGGGCACGATTCATAAGGATATTGCCTTAAGCTTTATTAAACTCGGCACCTTTCTGGAACGCGCCGACAATACCGCGCGGATCCTCGACGTTAAATATCATATTTTATTACCCAGTGTGAACGATGTCGGCGGTTCGGCGGATTATTACCAATGGGGGTCGTTGTTGAAATCGGTAAGTGCGTTCGAAGCTTACCGCAAGATTTACCGCGATGTGATTTCGCCGTTGCGCGTCGCAGAATTATTAATTTTTCGGGATGATATGCCGCGTTCCCTTCATGCTTGCATGAACGAAGTTGAAGCTGCACTGATCGAAATTAATGGAACATCGGGTGCCGAGGCTCGGCGCATTGTGGGTGTGCGCCATGCGGCTCTGCACTTCGGACGAATTGAAGAAGTCTTTGGACAGGGCTTACACGAATATTTGACTGATTTTCTCAAAAACACCGCCGAACTGAGCCGGGAAATTCGTAATGCCTATTTGGCGCGCCGTGATCGCATGCTGAGTTAAATCATGACCTATTGTGTTGCCGTAAAACTTGATGCCGGAATGGTGTTTGCGTCTGATTCCCGCACCAATGCCGGGATCGATCAGATTTCCTGTTTTAAAAAAATGCGTAGTTTCGTGGAGCCGGGCGATCGTAGTGTGGTGGTGCTATCGTCGGGAAATCTATCGATTACCCAGAAGGCTATCAATTTGATGGAGCAACGTGCTCGCCAAACCGACCGATGCAATCTTTGGAACGCTCAATCGATGTTCGATGTTGCGCAGTTGCTCGGCGAGTGTTTGCGAGAGGCACGGGATCAGGACGGCGTGTTTCTAGCCCAAAGTAATGTCGATTCCGGTGCGAATTTTATCGTCGGTGGGCAGATCAAAGGCGAGCCGATGCGCTTGTTTCTGGTTTATGCCGAAGGTAATTTTATTGAGGCGAGCGACGATACCCTATTTTTCCGCATTGGCGAAACCAAGTATGGCAAGCCGATTATCGATCGAGTCATCGGTCACGATACCCCGCTCGAAGATGCGGTGAAGTGCATTTTGGTTTCTTTCGATTCGACGATGCGCAGTAATCTGTCGGTCGGTTTGCCGATCGATTTGGTGATCTACCGGCAAGATACTTTCTGCCTCAAATTACATCAGCGTATCACCCAGGATGATCCGTATTTTTCGCAGATAAGTCGGCGTTGGGGGGAAGGGTTGCGTGGGGTGTTTGCCTCACTTCCTAATCCTGAATGGTTGAATGATGAGCCGGGTGGGTCTTCCTGAAACGCTCCTCAATAGATAACTGCTCTTTCTCCCGCTAAGGCATGAAAATTAAATAGCCGGAAATAGCTAGGGTATGCTGCGAGTACCTTATCCAAATCAGGTTTTAATGAATGGTACGCAGCGTGCCCTATGGCTTTTCTTGTGCTGGTAATAAATTTTCATTCCTAAATCAATTTTTTGTTCTTTATGTTTATTTAAGGATTTTCCATGTTCTGCTCAACGAATATGCCGCGTTTTGGCGATAAACAGAACTCCGATTTTTTTGAAGAGTATCTGCAACGCTTATTGATCGAACGCGATAATAGTGGACTGACCGAAATGATTGGTGGTATTGAAGCGCTGATTATCAGCGTCGAACCGGGTAATTCGGTCGAATATATTGCTGAACTGGCTTTAATGACGCCGTATCAATATTTGGTCACGCTTGACAGCGAAAAACATTTCACTCACGTCCTGCGCATCGATATGAATTCGCCGGATATTCTGCTGCGCGAAATCAAAAATCCCAATTACAGCGACATTTTTCGCAGTTTGAATGACCTCTATCCAGTTGGTGCAAGACGGCCACATAGTCGTTATTTGGGCGAAATTTTACTGACCTCGGATCGGCATCAGGTCGTCGCGTTGCAGCAGCAGAGAGAGTTTCGATTCTTTCAGGTTGGGCAACTGGCCGAACTCGATTTACCGCTGAATGTCAGTATTTCTAAACCCTCGCCCTATACCCATAACGTCGTCGGCTATATGGAGCGACCAGTGGACGGTATCCGTGTCTATCAGCACGGTGAATGCGTCATTCTGTCGGCGGCGCAGGCGGCTAATGATCGTGGCAAGGAAATGCAGCAACGTTTAGGGATAAAGGACTTGATTTTGCCGATCGATCATTTGGCGACTCGGGTGTACAGCCAAAACCGTGAAGCAGCGTTGCTTGAATACTTGGCGTTGTCGAGTTATTACTACTGGGGCAGTTACGATATTAAGGATCAGAATTCCTCAACCAATGTGACCAAGAATATTCGCCAAGCGCCCGAATCCACTAGTCCGGCGAAAGTATTTACCGCAAACAATAAGCCTTATTGCGTCAATCATCTCGACCAATTACCGAGTCCGACCGAAAATTTTGTGCGCAATTATGGCCCGCGTTTGCATCACATGGCGGTGGAAGTGCGCGATGGTCAAACGAATGGTCGCGAAAATATCGATGTCGTCGTCGATGCCATTACGGCCCAGGGCAAGGGCTTTTTACTCGAAACCGTTGGCTCACGCGAAGAAGGCTTGAAGCAGATTTTCTCGTCGGCGTCGGATTTTTCGTCGTTAATTATCGAATATGTTCAGCGTTTTGGCGATTTTCAGGGCTTTTTTACGCGCGACAATGTGGCGCAGTTGACCTTTGCAGCGGGACAGGAGGAGGGTGTGAGGAATTAATTGTCCACGCGCTCTTTGGGTTATTTTCCGTCCTTGTTAACGCCCAGGGCTTAGCTGTTATTATTGCACCAACTTCATTGATTGATGCCCTAGCAGGGTGCGTCAATCAATGTTCCAATCCTCAATAATCGATTGAATACTTACTGTTTGCTTAGTTTTTGACCATAGTTCATTAATTTTTGCATGAATGCGGTTTCATTTATGCATAAGCGTCCGTTCAGGCACATGATTTGCCTTAATTAAATCTGTTCAACTTTGTTTCTAACTTAAGCCTATGACTGTAATTAACGATTCTAAAACAACGAATGTTATTGACGAAGATGGTCACACTGGTCTGTCTAAAGAAGCACTCAAGCGAGCATTTTTGGATAATTTGTTTTTTGTACAAGGCAAGTTTCCAGCCTTGGCGACTAAACATGATTATTCACTAGCGCTTGCGTATACAGTGCGTGATCGATTGTTACAACGCTGGATTAGTACCGCAGAAACCTATACGCGCCAGAAAGCCAGGACCGTGGCGTATTTTTCGGCGGAATTTTTGCTTGGTCCACATCTCGGCAATAATCTGCTCAATTTAGGGATTGCCGAACAAGTGCGTCAAGCAATGTCCGAATTGGGTCTGATTTACGAAGAATTGATTGGCCAGGAAGTCGAACCTGGACTTGGCAATGGTGGACTGGGTCGATTGGCGGCCTGTTTTCTGGACTCGCTCGCGACCCTTGAAATTCCGTCGGTTGGCTACGGTATCCGTTATGAATTCGGAATTTTCGCACAGGAAATTGTCAACGGCTGGCAGGAGGAAAAAACCGATAAATGGCTGCGTTACGGCAATCCGTGGGAAATTCAACGCCCGGAATGGGCCGTCGAGGTTAATTTAGGCGGCTATACTGAAACCTATGCCGATGCCCATGACCTCACGCGGGTGCGCTGGATTCCGGGCTGGACAGTCTTGGGAACGCCTTACGATACCCCAATTCTTGGCTATCACAACAATACCGCAAATACGCTGCGCTTGTGGAAGGCTGAGGCGACCGAGTCTTTTGATCTCGGTAATTTTAATCGCGGCGACTATTACGGTGCGGTGCAGAACAAGCTGGTTTCGGAGAATATTACCAAGATTTTGTACCCGAACGACGAGCAGATTCAGGGCAAGGAGCTGCGTCTGGAACAGCAGTATTTTTTCGTGTCCTGTTCGTTGCAGGACATGCTGCGCATCATGCAGGTCCAAAAGATCCCCTTAGGACATTTTCATGAAAAATTCGCCGTACAGTTGAACGATACCCATCCGGCGGTGGCGATTGCCGAATTGATGCGCTTATTAGTGGATAAACAAGGGCTGAGTTGGGAGAGCGCTTGGGCGATTACTCAAAAAACTTTTGCCTACACCAATCATACCCTGTTGCCCGAAGCACTTGAACAATGGCCTCTGGAGCTATTCAAGCGCATTTTACCCAGGCCCTTCGAGATTATTCTTGAAATCAATGCGCGTTTTTTGAATGATGTCAGAATTCGCTCTTTAGGTGATGCGGAGTTGCTCGCACGACTGTCGCTGATTAACGAAAACGGCGCGCGCTCGGTGCGGATGGCACATCTGGCCTGTGTCGGCAGCCATGCGATTAATGGCGTGGCGGCGCTGCATACCGAATTGCTTAAGAAAGATGTGTTGAACGATTTTCATGCGTTATGGCCCGAGAAATTCAGTAACAAAACTAACGGCATCACGCCTCGGCGCTGGCTGGCGTTAAGTAATCCGCGTCTGACTCGGCTAATTTCGCAGCGGATTGGCGAGGATTGGATCAAGGAATTGGGCGAATTGCGGCAATTAGAGCCTTATGCGGAAGAATCCTCGTTTCGTTCGGATTGGCGCTACATCAAGCGGGCGGTTAAGGAAGATTTTTCTGCGTATTTGCGGCGCACGACCGGTGCGGTGATTGATCCTCAATCCTTGTTTGAAGTGCAAGTCAAGCGTATTCATGAATACAAACGCCAGCATTTAAGCGTTTTGCATATTATTGCCTTGTATCACCGCATGAAATCGAATCCGCATCAAGAATTTGTGCCGCGCACCTTTATTTTCGGCGGCAAGGCAGCGCCGGGTTATTACTTGGCCAAGTTGATCATCAAGTTGATCACTTCGGTCGGTGAGGTGATTAATAATGACCCGGCGGTCAGTGATTATTTGAAAGTGGTCTTTTTACCGAATTTCAATGTCGGCACCGGCCAGAAACTTTATCCGGCGGCCGAGTTGTCTGAACAAATCTCGACTGCCGGTAAAGAAGCCTCCGGTACCGGTAATATGAAGTTCTGCATGAATGGCGCATTGACTATTGGAACGCTTGACGGAGCCAATATCGAAATCCGCGAAGAGGTAGGGGCCGAAAATTTCTTTCTGTTTGGTTTGACTGCGGAAGAAGTCAAAAATATGAAGGAGCAGGGCTACCGACCGCAAGAATTTTATCAAGCTAATACCGAATTGAAGGCGGTAATCGATTTGATTGCCGGAGGCTATTTTTCCGGCGGCGATTGTGAATTGTTCAAACCTTTGGTGAATTCGCTATTAAACGAGGATCCCTACATGGTACTGGCTGATTTTCAGGCCTTTGTGGATTGCCAACATCAGGTAAATTTAGCGTACTTGAACAAAGAGCAGTGGACGCGCATGTCGATTCTAAACGTGGCGCGTAGCGGTAAATTTTCGTCCGATCGTACTATTCGGGAATATTGTGAGGATATTTGGAAGATCAAGCCGGTTAAGATTAATTTGTTATCTCATGAGGAAGTCAAACAAAGTATGTTGACCTAGCGTTTTTGCTGTCGCGGACTAGGGCATTCCCACAAATTTTCAAACATAGGGATAACAGAGTCCTAGTCAGGTAACACGTAGGTTGTTCCTTGCCGGAACAAACTTGAGAAACTTCCGTAGGGTACACTGTGTGTACCTTTGATCTTAACGAATTATTGGATAAGGCTTAGGCAACGAACTCATTAAATTTAATTTTCATTCTTTAATGCGTGCAGTTATCCATACAACTGCAAACGATAGAGTACAATAGCATTAAGCAAAACTGCATTAGCGCATGATTTTTATTGCAATTATTGCAGGATTTTTTTTCAAGGGTTTATTTTTATACCCCCGATGGAGTTAATAAACATGAATTCAGCCATTATTCCAACTGATCTTAAGTTGGCGAGTCAAAAACAACTGGAACAGCTTCAGCTGATCAATTTGCAATTGGCGGCGTTGGAACAACCCACTTGCGAAGTCGAAGGCGATCAGCATTATTTGAAAATAGCTGATAGTTTGTTAAAAAACTATTCGCAGCAGCGACGACTTTTGGCTAAGTATCGCTGTCCCGCAGATCAGCGGATTCAGGATTTTTTAAATGGCTATTTAAGTAGAAACGGCTCGGATGCGGTGATTCAATTGCCGGGGCAAACCTTTGTCTTGGAAAAAAAAGGGCTGGCGCGTGAGCTTTCTTTGCCGTTTCAGTACAACGAATTTCATTCGCCTTATGTAGCGTCTTACCGCGTAAAACAGGGCGTGCTGCATAATCCGCAAAACGATCGACGCACGACTAAAGGCGTCTTTCATGTGGTAGCCGGAGGCCTGCCGGTGCCGGCCGATAAGAATGAGGTTCCGGTGAACGCCTATGGCGCGCTGTTGCAGTGTGCCTTGACGCCACCCGATGATTTGTTATGTCTGCCGTTTACCAGTAAACAGGAAAATTCGGCGAAACTGTGGTTATCGATGTTGCTTCGGCCAATCGTCGTGCCTGAAATTCCAGGCTGGATGCCTCAAAAAACCATGGAAACCCGATTTTTCGCGCCGGGTGGGCTTGCGGCCAATCTGGATTTTATTGAATCGATTTTTGATAATGCCGGCGATCCGTACTTGCCTGAAAATGATGCGGGACTGGATATCGAACATTGGACCGGTCACACTGGTTGTATTATTCTTGCGCCGCATCTGGTGCATTGTACGAAGAAAGCCTTGGGACTTCCGCAGCATAAAGATGCGACCGAGCGTCAGCGTAAAGATGGTATGTGCTGGCAGGATGAAAGCGAACTTTACAATGACGGCAAACCTTTCAAATTGGTGTGCCGGGATATGCAGGGTGTTATTGTGACTCTGATTGCCGATAATTATTTTGGCTATAGTAAAAAAGAAATCAAATCGCAAATCAGCTATTCAACGAATCTGTTTGGCGGCTCTGAAGAAGAGCATGCCGGTGGCGCGTTAGCGTTTCCACGCGCCAATCTTGGCGAAATTTATTTACCGCCCAAAGTGGATACCCAAGAGCATGATGAATTTGACAAACTTTGCGAGCTGTTGGGCGATAGTATAACTGTGTATCCAGAAGGTTATGCGCTTGACAAGCGGTTTCCGGCGATCATCTTTGTTCAAGAGTCAACGCAAATCAATATTCAGAAGCAAGCTGTCAGTTGGCAGCGTGAAGGGGTAAATCACTGCCTGAAATTGCTGGTGAATCAGACTTATATTTATCCCAATGGTTTTAGAGTCCATATGGAACGCCACCCAAGTGCCCCAAGTTGGCGCTTGATTGGCACCTTTCAAGAAGGTACCTTTTGCCATAAACCGAGTACCGTCTCCGGTGGCGGAAAATCGGAAATATCCAAGTCGATTGCTGGGGCGATCTTGTATGGCGCGGTATTTGTCGAAAATTTTGATAAAGACATGGATATGATCGAGAGTATCTTTAATCGAGATTACTCGAATCGGTTCCGTGATCCGGCTCGCAATGGTGTTGATCATCGCCCGCTTTTGGATAGCAAGCGCACACTCGGCTCGGTCATTAAACTGCTGACGCCGTCGAATACCGCCTATAGCGATGAGTATAATCTCTGGTTGACTGAAGTTCCTCAGCATATCTGGGCGATGGTGTTGATGATCAAACGCTTTTATAAAGCGGAATGGGGTAAAAATTGGCGTGAGCATTTCTCCGTCGATGTCGTGAACGGCTATCCAGGGAATGAATTAAAACACCGTGGTCGTCGCTTGATTGCGAGCTACTTGCGGGTGGGCTTTGATGAACACGGCGCTTGGCGAGTGTTCAAGCTCAGACAGGATTTTATGGCCTCCGATAAGGTGCAGTTGGAAGATGATATTAGTGCTTCGACGGTCGTTTCGGTCAATCATCTGAAAGGCCTCAATCCAGAATACAAAAATCCGTGCGTTAAGTTGGTTGAAAATTGCGAGCAAAGTTTCTTTCAGCGTCCTGATGATGCGATTCATCGTGGCACCGATCTTCAAACCGAGCAGGATTTATCGAGCGGTAATAATTTCATTTCCAACTTCGAACCGCTCACCCCAGCCGATGCACGCGAATTGGTTGAGGATGTTGTGCATTTTGACGAATTCAGCGAACCGATGCGGCGTTTAATTACTGCAGCCGCTCAAGATCCTGAGGGTAGCTATTTTGTATCATCAGCGCATCCACGCTTGGTCGACGGTAAACCGAGTCAAAACGTGCGTTACTTGCAACTGCGTCCCGATCTGGTTAATCCCCTGGGGCGTTATTTGGCGGAGTTATCAACGCGTCTGGCGCGTGGACTGCGTGCTGATCAGGCCGTGCATTTTCCGGTTAATGCGGTATTGCCGGGACGACGCAACAATCCGCGCGATGTCCAGGCCGGTATTAAACCTTTGGCGGTCTATAATCCGATCCACTATCAGGAATTGCCCGAATTATTTATGGATCTGATTTGCTCGCTGACCGGCAAATCACCGTCGACAACCGGCGCTGGTTCTGAAGGTGCGATGACCAAAGGACCGTTTAATGCCCTGTGTCCGACCGCTGATCTTAATACCGCGCTGGTTTCATTTATCCTCTGCGGCTATTCTGGTTTTTCAACTGCGGCGGGTTATATCGGTGAACATCGTCGTATTGATCATGATATTAGTTTGTTGATTCCTGAAATCTGGTCACGGTTACAGGTTGAGCAGCGCGATCCGGCTTATATGATCGAACGCGGCCATCTGGCCAAGCTCGAAGATTTCGAATATCAAGGGCGAACGGTCTACGCTAGTCGACTGGGTTATCGGATTACCGAACGCTTCGTGCATTCTAATTTCGGCAAGGTCTTCGACTATCCGACGGCAGTTTTTGACGAAGCGATGTTGAAGCCTGAAACTCAGGATCTCGAAAGTTTTGTGGCCGGGGTTGATAATATTTATGGCGCGCAACAACGCGTGGCTAAACTTTATTTCGAAGACGGTTCGATCAACGATGCCTGCCCGCCCTTGAAAGCCTTGATTCACATCATGGCGCATGGGGAATTTGAAGGTCAGACCATTAACGATCCTGAATTGCGTGCGATGTTTACGCGGGAATATTTACTCCGGAGCGAGTGGTATCAGGAGCGTTTGAAGATTAAGCAGCAACGGGATGCGGCGTTGTGGCAACTGCACACCGATTATATTAATCAACGTTTGAGTACCACCGAAACCACCGAAAGTTTCCATCCGCTATTACTTGCAAAACTTAACGTGGCCACTCAAATGTTTGAGGAGATTAATCAACCGGCTTATCTTGAGAATTTACAAGGCACGTTGGGAGCGGATTGGGTGCATCGATCCGTAGATTGACCTAAAAATTCTTTTTAGAATTAGGTCGCAAATATCTTCGTTTTTTAGCCCTCTCCCCGGTGAGGCGAGAGGGCAAATGCGGAAGATGCTTTTGATAATATCCTTAGTTCTGTTGCTGTTCAGGTATATCGGTAAACAAAACAACTTTGTTTCTACCTTGTTTTTTGGCTTGATACATGGATTGATCGGCGACATCGATCATTTGTAGGTGCGTCCGATAGTTGGGGTGATACATCGCCACGCCAATGCTGGCGGTGAGTGCATGTTCGTGAAAACGCTGACTCATCAATTTGCCGCGCCGTTCAATTTCGCAGCGAATTCGTTCCGCATAGCCAAAGGCTCCCGCTTTGTCGGTATTTCTGAGTACAAATATGAACTCCTCACCGCCATAACGGCCAATGAAGTCACCGGGACGGGTCAAACTGCGTAAGATATCGGCCACGATTTTTAATACGTCGTCGCCTACCTGATGTCCGCAGAGATCATTAAATAGCTTAAATTTATCAATATCGATAAAGCCAATGGCAATTTTGCTTAGATGCACTTTATCGAGCGTGAACACTTGGGTGAGATGTTCTTCGATCATCCGTTTATTAAACAATTGAGTTAACGGATCAAGCTGTGCGGACTTTTTCTGTCGCTCATATTGAGTCGCATTCAATAGCGCGATGCCCAATTCATTGGCAATCGGCAGGATCTCAGGTATCAATACAGGCGTCAGCGGTTTTTTAGAATTAATATTATCCGAGTAGATCAATCCGATTACCCGATTATGATTCAAAACCGGGATGATCAGACATTCCGTGGCGCCAAATTGTTGTAGAAGTGCTCTATTACTGGTCATTTCTTGAGTGATAATGACTGACATTTTTTCACGCAAGCACTGTAATAATCTTCCGGTAATATCTTTAATTTCTATCTTGAAATCGTGAAGATTTTGTGGCATCGATGCTAAGGGCCAGCAATAGGTGGCCTTTAAACAGCGATGTTTAGGATCGATAGCGAGCATGATGCAGCGATCGAAACCACATTCAGTTTGAATGACTTCCAGGGTATTGGGGACAAATTCTTTCGGGTTCAAGCTGTGATGCGGAACCGTCAGGCTTGACGCGAGCTTGTTAAGTCGTTCGGCAGGCGGAGTCGACTCTTTGGGCACTCCAAACTGACTTAAATTTACCGTTGTTCTAACCAACGCCGCGCGTAATTTGGTGACGCTTGGAAATTGAATGCCGTAAAATTCTCGACTATGTTGCATTTCCTGATCGACTTGCCGTAGCAGAAAATCAATATCCAATAATTCAAATTGAATGGCTTCCAGGACGCTGCTTTGCAAAACCGGATTGCCCTGATATTTGACCGAACTAAGTCCTTGCATCCAAGCGACATAATTGGCGAAGGAAACAATGGCTATTTCGGTTTTGAATTCAGCAAACGGTGAGTTTTCCGCCGGGAAATTATGATGGCAGGCAATGACCGCGGTGATCGATTCGGGGAGATGCCATTCCTTACAAAACACGTAACCGATTTCCGAATGGCTCATTCCGAAAAAACGCCGCTCATCTTCAATGATCAAGTTTTCGCTATTATGAATCGTCGAAATAAAATCACTGTAAGTTAATCGTCCATAAGTTTCCAGAATGATTTTACCGATATCGTGAATCAATCCAGCGGTATAAATCAAATCAGGATTGGGATGCTTGAGTGCAATGGCGATTTTTTTACTCAGGAGCGCGACAAACAGGCAATGTTGCCAGAAAAATAGCGAATCAAAACGGGACGAAAACTTGTTTTTGATTAGATGGTCATAAAACAGCAGATCAATCGCCAGTTGGCGCACTGTAGAATAACCCAAGATAGTGACCGCCCGTCTAATCGAAGTCACTTTTCTGGAAATCGCGTACACCGGAGAATTGACATTGCGTAAAATTTTGATCGCAAGACTAGGTTCGGTTTCAATGATGTGCGAAAGATCGCTAAAATCGACATTAATATCGGCAGTCAATTCGACCAATTTAAGCGCGACGGAAGGCACCAGCGGCAAATGCTTGATTTCATTTTTGAGTATTGACCTCGCGGTATTAATCATGCTTTCCAGATTGCTACTGACCATATCCACCTTCTGATGGGTGATGCTTAAAGTTGAATGTACAAAATAACCGACGGTTCGTTTGGCGATATGATGACTAATCAACTTTAAATTTACCGAATCGCTTACAAAAAACCTTCTTTAAGAAAGATAGCATATTTTGAACAACTGTCCGAAAAATCTAAAAGTTGTCCAGGCGATTTATATATGCAATTTATATCGACTGTAAATTGGCTACTCAATTGTTAGGTATTATCATTATTGCGAAATTGGGAGACCAAAGTCCAGAAATCGTTAACTGAACACCTTAACGGCTAAAGTTAGCGCAAAAAATTTCCGAACTGAATTCGTTAGGTTATCGAGAAGGTCGATATTTGGTGGGGTATCAGTTGATGCGTGAAAATAGATAAAATGGTTCAAAAATAAAGTAAAATAGGTAAGAGCGTTTGCCAGTCCGATCATTTCGTTTAACTTATTTTTATTTCTTTATTAGAAGATATAAATAGAAAAAATAGAAATATGGAAAATAAAGTCTACGTTTTAGAACGTGGCTTGTTATTGAGTGACAGGCTTAAAACTCTAGCAAAGAGCACACCTCTATGGTGAATAGTTTATCGAACTTAGCATCGGAAAGTGTTTTTATTAGGGGCTGTTTGACTTTATTAATTTTAACGGATTGTTGATAATTCATGGTTTTCTTTCGTAAAACCAGTAACATGCCTAGCGCTGAGCTATCCATATAATGCGTGTTATGGAGGTCGATCACGATCGATTTCATTTTTAGAGTGATTAGATTAATCGCATTGTTAAAAAGACGAACTTCTCCAAAATCAAATCTTCCGATGACTTTAATCGTCAACCTTCTTCGGTTGGGATCGTAATAGGTATCAGTTGACATTTACTTTTTTCCATAATATAAACACTGTTCAGACGATGCATTTCAGGTTAATGCTTTCTTTGATATATAAAATATGTCATTCTATATTTATAGTATATAACGAAAAAAATATATTTATGGTATATATAAATGTTATTTTTATCACAAAAATCCTAGGGATGTGCAGTTTATTCTATTTTTTTGAGGTAGTTGAGTGCGCATTCCTAAGTGGATGAGTCGCCATAACATTATTGATTAGTTCAATAGGATGCGCTGAACAAAGTGAAGCGCATCGGTCGCGAATGATGCGCCTCCTTGCGTCGGCACATCCTATGGAATTGTATTAGGCGCACCAGTTATCCCGCGGTGCTTGCGGTTTCCTGGAAAGCCAGATGCGGACAATGTTTCAATTATGCTTGATTGTCATTTTTGCCGACTAAGGCTTTTAGCTGTCGATCATGTATGCCGGACAATAGCGATAAACTGCTAATAGCGCCGATCAGTGCGCAAAACATATCGGACTGAGTGTCCCACGGATCGCCCTGCGTTCCGAGAAATTCATCCGCCCCCTGACCTAATGCCAAGGCGGAGCCCCACTCGATGAATTCATAGCTCGTGCTTAACGCTAGAACGATGCAAATCAATACGAAGTTACGCATTTTGTCGCCGTGAATATACGCACCGCGTAGCAGTATTTCGCGGGCAACCAATAAAGGAACGAAGCCTTGAAAAAAATGGCCGACTTTGTCGTAAGGGTTGCGTTGAATATCTAAGAGTTCCGCGATCTGAAAGCCGAGTGGTACGCGTGCGTATGTATAGCTGCCGCCGACTATCAGGATCAGCGCATGAACAAAAATTAGGCAATACAGCAGTATTGTCAGCGGATAATGTTTATAGGTGAAAATCATTATCGGAACGGCAATCAAAATAGGAAAAATCTCCATAAACCAAGTGAGGCGGTCATAGGGGTTGAGACCCGAAAGGATCAACAATCCACATAGTAAGAGCAGGAGGAGGACGAGGAATTTTGATTGGTTTAGAGACATTAGGGCGGATGAAATCGTTGATGATCAGGATATTATCGCTAAAAAACGGTCGGTCGTTTAGATTTTGTACTGAGCAATGCCTATGACCAAGCTTTGCTAAAACCTCATTGCTCACTCATTAGTCATCACGAGCTTTTTAAAATCTTCAGCAAAGAATTATGAACCCTGCTAAGCTAATCCAGCGATCCGGTGTAAGATCGGATATTTTATTTAACTTTACATGGGGTGATTATGTTGCAAATCAAATCAAAAAAAATTATCAGTCTTTGCGTAGTATCAATGCTGGTATTACCAGTATTGGCTCAAGCAGAATCAACAGGAACCGGAAGTGTCGCGGCAAGTCAGGCAGCGGATCAAAAAGCTGCGCTGGCCAAAAAAGCTGCAGCAAGAGAAGCTAAAAAGGCCGCTGCTGAAGCGCAAAAAGCGGCTGGAGCACAACTAGCCCCTGCTGCGGCACCAATACCTGTTGAACCACCAACGGGCGAATCAGCGCCAAAATAAGCTGAGCTTCACGTTGTGAGTTGCCGATGGTGGCGTGGGAATGTTTTCCTGCCCACCATTTTTTTTGTATAAGGAGTTCCGTAGTTCTGTAGCCTGGATGAAATCCGGGAAAACAGTGATGTTAGACTCTGGATTTCGTAAGCAAATATCCAGACTACTTTGCTTAATTTGAAGTTTTTTGGGAGCAGGGCGTAGCTAACTCAGTCTCGCTGAATAAATTGTCCGGTGATTACCCTCGAGAAAACAAATACAAAAGAGTTAACACTAATCCAATACCTGCAAATACGAAGGAAACTGCAAAGGCGGCAATGGCGCTAAAATGAGTTTGCTTCATCCTCATGAGCCAATCGCTAATAATTGCCCCAACGGCGATACCAGGAAAACAGAAAAAGTACAAAAGCCAGGCTAAAGACTCTGGATGTGTAGACGTAAATTGCCTATATTCAAAAACCATGAGAAAGAGCGTAATCAGGACTGAAGTTCCTGCAATGACTCCAAACCGGGCATTAAATAACCAAATAAATCCAAGTACAATGACCTGAGATACCCAATAATAAGAGAAATTGATAATAAAATACGGCATTCTCGGTGGTGTTTCAAAAAGGGGATAAATACTGATTAACAGTGCAAGGTAACTCGCAAAAAATAACCTCCATTAATTCTGTTTAAATTTGAGGCTGGATAGTCATGTAGTATTTCGGTAGGGATGCGTCTCTTTCTATCCTATGGCTAATAGCTTTAAATGCCATTTTACTCATCTTCACGCCTTTTTGGTA
>CANNKG010000109.1 GCA_947505105.1 Methylococcaceae bacterium
TCTTTCAGTTTTTCTAAAATCAGTTTGGAGAAGGTGAGCGCTATCATTCAAGCATTCCTTTGGCGGTATTTTCTTATGGCGTCAAGCATACCGACAAAAGAGGGAATTTTCGTATTTTCGGAAATTTAATTTATGAAAGTCTATAGTAGATCGTTGTGTTTACGTTCGGCAAGATTGACGGTAAAAAAGTAAGTTCCGCCAGCCAATTGGCTTCGAATATACGTTCTCATGATAAAAATTTCCGAAAGAAACAAACCTAAGCAAAAAATTTTCTGCAGGTTAGATTGAGGCGACGAAACCCAGTATCAAGGTGTTTAATGAATAGCTGGGTTTTACGTTGTTCAACTCAGCCTATAATCCGTCCTCATGAGAAAAATTGCCGAAAGAAATAAACTTTAGCTAAAAATTTTCGGTAGGCTGGGTTGAGGTTACGAAACCCAGCATTACAAATGCCTGGGGAAAAGCTGGGTTTCACGCTGTTCAACCCAGCCTACGGTCCTGCAACCTTTCCCTGGTAATCGGCATGTATATGCGGCACATGATGTTTATCGGTATCTCGAAAGAACATCCGAATGAGAACGCCTTAAAACATAGAAATCGTTGGCATATTTTATTATCACCGTCAAATTATCAATTTGGACACAATAAGTACCAAATGTTTTCGCAGCATTGGATAGGCATTTGGTTTATTCTTGCCTCAGTTATCCCGAGTTATCAAAAAGTCAGAAAATCTTTTTCAATGACTTGACCGTACCGACCATCATCGGTAATTTTTGCTGAGGCAACATTTGCCAACACCAGTAATTATACCGTCAACATAGACTGTATAGATACGACCAAAAAACTCATCGAAACTAAGCACGAAACTAATGGGTAAGAGTTAATTATTTCATATCTTTTAGCTTACGCCACCCAAGTTGCCGACCTACTTTACCCGTCGGTAATCGTTTGCCTGTTAACGCTGTAATTTGATTTGAGAAGCGTTCATTTCCAAGTACACAGGCCTTATTGACACTATTTCGAATAGTAATCAATTGGTCAGAGCTAAGACCCTCGTTTACAAGGGCTTGATAATGTTTTTGCTGGTGCTCCGGATCGTTACCCAAGGCTAAATAAAGCGCATGGGGTTGACATAACTCTGAACTCCTGCCTAATGCATTGATTTGATAACTTGACCACACATATTCCTGCGGATGCGCCACCATCCCTGCTCGAACAGGATTCAGCTCGATATAACGATACACCTGTAATAAATAATTCTCCTCTTGCACTAAACAAGCCTTATAACGCCCTTCCCATAATGTACCTGTACGTTGGTAGCTTTTATTAAAATATCTGACATAACAACGCCCTATTGACTGCATCATTTTTCCGATTGCTTCGGCAGTATGAGGTGTACATAGTAAATGAACATGATTTGTCATCAACACCCACGCGTGCACATCAACTTGAAATTTCTGAGAATATTTTTTCAACCAACCAATATACGCAATAAAGTCTTCTTCATTAGCAAAGCAAACTTGACGATTATTGCCTCGCTGAATAATGTGTTGAGGGACTTCCGATACAGAAATTCTTGGGAGTCGTGCCATTTGATAAAAATATAAATTAAGATTTTAGGATTATATCAAAATAATTAACTCTGACCCCTTTATTACACTGACCCCTTTATTGACCCCTTTATTGAAATTAGGAAGAGTGCCGAAAACAACTACCCCATTAAGCACAACTCTTCTTAACTTACAATTTATGAATTGGACATTGCTATGAAACATGACTATTCAGTCGAAACAAGCTCTACTAACGACATTTTCTCATCAAGCTTCTTATTAGGTAATGTGGGCGCACCATTTGTAATCGGCTTGGCGGTCGGATATTTTGCAAAAAAAATGCTACGCACAGCTCTTTTCGTTGCCGGCGGCTTGCTTGTCTTATTATTTGCCAGCGAATATTACGGTATCACACATATATCAGACACCCAACTGCAGCAAGCCGCTAATACCGCGACCGACGTTGCTAAACAATCCGGCGAATTTCTAGTTAATCGAGTCTCAAATATTACCAGCCGAGGCATTAGTGGCGCTGCAGGTTTTTTTGCTGGATTCAAACTGGGATAAGATCGCCCTTAAAATTAACGGCACGTTTACCACTAATGCATTATTGGCCCTTTCTTTGCTTGTTATATTGCAAGCATACTCAAACTCAACTATAAGCCTATGTTACGTAAAGTGTTAATTGCAAATCGTGGTGAAATTGCGGTGCGTATTATCCGTGCTTGCGCCGAAATGGGGATAAGATCGGTCGCAATCTATTCCGAAGCTGACCGCTTCGCCCTACACGTCAAAAAAGCCGATGAATCCTATTGCATCGGTAGCGAACCCATGGCGGGCTATCTAAACATCTATGGACTCGTTGACCTTGCCGCCGCGAGTGGTTGCGATGCCATTCATCCTGGCTATGGTTTTTTATCGGAAAACGCCAATTTTGCGCGCGCCTGTAAAGAACGCAGCATCATCTTCATAGGTCCCGACTCAGACGTCATCCAACGCATGGGCGACAAAACCGAAGCTCGACAAGCCATGATTGCTGCTGGAATCCCGGTCACACCAGGCTCCGAAGGCAATTTAGATAGCGTAGATCAAGCATTGTCAGTTGCGGAAAAAATCGGATACCCGATCATGCTTAAGGCTACCTCCGGCGGTGGTGGCAGAGGTATCAGGCGCTGCGATACCCCGGACGAACTACGGCGAAATTATCAGCGCGTCATTTCCGAGGCAACTAAAGCTTTCGGCAGCGCCGATGTTTTTCTCGAAAAATGCATTATCAACCCGCTCCACATTGAAGTTCAGGTGCTAGGCGATCATCATGGCAACATCATACATCTCTACGAACGCGACTGCTCAGTACAGCGGCGCAATCAAAAATTAATTGAAATTGCGCCATCCCCACAAATCGACGAAGCGCAACGTCAATATTTGGGAGGGCTTGCCGTATTAGCTGCCAAAGCGGTCGGCTACACCAACGCCGGCACTGTAGAATTCCTACTCGACTATACGGGTCGGTTTTACTTCATGGAAATGAATACTCGCGTTCAAGTTGAACACACTATCACCGAAACCATTACTGGCGTCGATATTGTCGAGGAACAAATTCGGGTAGCCGCAGGCCTTCCATTACGCTTTAAGCAAGAAGAAATTTCCAGACGCGGCTATGCTATCCAATTTCGAATTAACGCCGAAGATCCCCAGAACAATTTCTTGCCCAGTTTCGGCCGAATCTCGCGTTATTACGCACCGGGTGGTCCTGGCGTTCGCACCGATACCGCGATTTATACTGGCTATGATATTCCACCATTCTACGATTCAATGCTCGCTAAAGTGATTGTCAGCGCGATAACCTGGGAAGATGTCATTAAACGTGGCGAACGCGCATTACGCGACATGGGCCTGTTCGGAATAAAGACCACTATCCCCTATTATCTGGAAATTCTCCGCCACCCCGATTTTCGAGCGGCATGCTTTAACACCGGATTTGTCGAACAATATCCCGAATTAATCAACTATTCCAACAAGCCTCGCCCCGAAGTATTAGCGAGCGTCATTGCCGCAGTCATGGCGGCCCATACCGGACTGTAAAGTAAGGAACAAAAATGTCAAAAGTTTATATTACTGATGTGATTTTGCGCGACGCTCACCAATCATTAATCGCCACACGCTTACGCACTGAAGATATGTTGCCCGCTTGCGCAATGCTCGACGATATCGGCTATTGGTCACTGGAATGCTGGGGAGGGGCGACCTTTGATGCCTGCCTGCGCTTCCTGAAAGAAGATCCCTGGGAGCGTTTGGCCAGATTAAAAGCGGCACTGCCTAAGACTCGCTTGCAAATGTTGTTACGCGGCCAAAACCTACTCGGCTATCGACATTATGCAGACGATGTGGTGCGCGCCTTTGTACGAAAATCTGCTCAAAACGGCATGGATGTTTTTCGGATTTTCGATGCGTTAAACGATATTCGCAATCTAAAAACCGCGATAGAAGCAGTCAAAAACTCCGACAAACACGCACAAGGCACTATTTGCTACACCACCAGCCCAGTACACGATATTCATAGCTACGTCACCCTAGCCAAAGACCTTGCAGCATTAGGGTGCGATTCGATTGCCATCAAAGATATGGCGGGCTTACTCACCCCTTATGCCGCCGCCGAACTCACCAAAGCTTTAAAAGATACAGTGACTTTGCCCTTGCATTTACACTGCCATGCAACGTCCGGTCTAGCTGAAATGTGTCAGTTAAAAGCGATTGAAGCCGGTTGTGAACATATCGATACCGCCTTGTCATCCTGGGCAGGCGGCACTAGTCACCCACCGACCGAAAGCCTGATTGCTGCCTTAAAGGGCAGCCTTTACGATACCGGACTCGATCTCGACAAACTCCAAGCAGTTAACAGCTATTTCGCGGAAGTCAGAAAAAAATACCACCGCTTTGAAAGTGAATTTACCGGCATCGATACCCGCGTCCATGTCTTTCAGGTGCCTGGAGGCATGATTTCAAATCTTGCCAATCAGTTACGCGAACGCAACGCTTTAGACCGGATTGAAGAAGTCTATCGAGAAATTCCTAAAGTGCGCAAAGACTTGGGCTACCCGCCCCTAGTGACGCCGACTTCGCAAATCGTCGGCACCCAAGCGGTACTCAATGTGATTACCGGCAAGCGTTACGAAACCATCACCAATGAAGTCAAACGATATCTACAAGGCGGTTACGGCAAGGCTCCCGCCCAGGTCGACAGCGATCTACAGAAACGTGCCATTGGCACTGAAGAACTGATTGAGTGTCGTCCTGCCGATTTATTAAAACCGGAACTGGACACCATCCGGCAAGAAATCGGTCATCTTGCCGATATTGACGAAGACGTGCTCATCTATGCAATGTTTCCGGAAATCGGCAAACAATTTCTGGAATCACGTTCAACGGATAGCCTGGTCCCGGAACCGCTCGAACTTGAAACTGCCGACAGTGTTGATGGGGTAAAAAAAGCGCCGACCGAATTTAATGTAGCGTTGCATGGCGAGTCTTATCATATTAAAGTAACTGGCACCGGCCCCAAACACGAGTCGCTCAGACGTTTTTACTTCATGGTCGACGGCGTTCCCGAAGAAATTCTGGTTGAAACTCTCGATGAAATCGTGCTCGATGGCGGCACTCAAGGCGCCGTCAAGAGCAACATCGCCAGCAAACGTCCTAGACCGTCTGCTGAAGGCGACGTGGTGGTCAGCATGCCTTGCAACGTTCTCGAAGTCATGGTCAAAGTCGGGCAGCACGTCACCGCAGGGCAAGGCGTTTTAATCACCGAAGCGATGAAAATGGAAACCGAAATTACCGCACCAATCACCGGCATCGTCAAAGCGGTCCATGTCGTCAAAGGCGAGCCGGTCAATCCGGGCGAAGTCTTGGTTGAAATCGTGATGCACCCCATTTAACCCCCACTGGAACCCTATGCAGGAAAGAATACCCCGAGTCGCCGAAGACATCGCCATTGCCGAAGCCGCACAATTATTGCGAAAGGGTCGCCTCGTCGCCTTTCCAACCGAGCGCGTAGGATGCGGTGAGGCACGAACCGCATCGCTCGAGTCATTCGCATGAATTTAAGTTGGATAAGTTAATATCTTGTCCCCAATTTACAGGATAAATCCCTGCGGCGACGTATCGATGAAAGGTTGAATATGGCCAATCTTTTACAGAGCGCACCCAATGATGCTTAACCGGGTTCCAATGAATGTAATCAACATGCTGCCGGAAATCTCTTTCATCCCTAATCAGATGTTCCCAAAAACGCCGCTGCCATAAACCACGTTCTCCCCGTTTTGCACGGCTTGTTGTTACCCTCTCGCCTTTTTCAATTTGCCGTGAAAAATGCGCCTTGATCAGTCCCCAACGTCCTGAAAAATCCGAATCTCCTTCCGGCAGTGTCCAAATACAATGCAAATGATCCGGCAAAATGACCATCGCATCAATTTTGAAGGGATGTTTGTGTTTTACATGGTTAAACGCCGTCCTTAATGCATCAATCCGATTGATCAATAACCGATTGCCAGAACGCTCGGCCAAATTAACGGTAAAAAACCAACTCGCACCAGATTGTTGAAAACGACGATATTCTGTCATGATTTAGGGATTCATTTGAATTTCTCGATCGATGCGGTTCCTTTCGTCACCGCATCCTACGCTGACTCACCCACTAACGCCCGTCTTTTCGAAAACCCAAACGCCTCAAGCGATTCCAAAATCCCCAAATCGCTTTTACCTTCCCCTTTCAATTCATCTAAACGCCCAAAATAAGCCTCAAAAGTCAACACCCCACTTGCATCTAAACCCGTTAAACGTTGCCGGCAAAAATCAAGCCATTGTGAGCGCTCATTGGGCGATAGCGTTTCAGGATAATTCCGCGCACGATAACGAAACAGCATTTCAGCTAAGCGGCTATCTTTAAAAGTAAAAGCTGCACTTCCGAGCTTCTCAGGTGACAAGGACCGAATCTTAGCCATTTGTTGTTTATCGTGCTCGGAGAAAAATCCACCACTGTAAATAGCAAGGTCTGGATCGACAGCTTTTTCCTGAAAGGGATTGGCAGCAAACACGTTCTGAATTTTATCGCTTAAACCTGGAACATTTATCAGTTTGGTGAGATGCGTTTTGATTTGGGAAAGATCAATACTTAAGCGTTCAGCATCACTCGGTTTAATGACCTTGAGCGGTGCCAAGACCGGGCAACGATTAATATGGACTGTTTTTAGCGGGATACGCTCGACGCCTTCGGGCAGGTCGGCTTTGGCGGTGAAGATGCGTTGCTGAATAGCTTCAACAGATAAAGTCAGGAGCGGCTCAGGATCGACGGACAAATCATAAACGACTACGCCGTTGGTATCGGTCGGATGCTTGCACAGTGGTAGCACAATAGCCAAACAATGCCGATCAGAAGCGTACATGCCGGAGATATGCACTAGCGGGGTGAAACTGCCAAGATCGAGTATTTTCTGAACTTCGGCTTTGACGCGGTGCTGCCATAAAAACTGATAGAGTTTAGGCTGAGCCTGTTTGACGAGTTTCGCAAGCGCAATTGTAGCGTAGACATCGACTAAGGCATCATGCGCACCTTGATGAGCAATGCCGTTAGCAGCAGTCAAATCTTCGAGCCTGAAACTGGCTTTACCTTCAGCACTATTGGGCCAGTTGATTCCTTCGGGGCGCAAGGCACGAGTGGCGCGCAGAACATCAATCAAATCCCAGCGCGAATTGCCGTTTTGCCATTCGCGGGCATAAGGGTCATAGAAGTTTCGGTACAAGGTGTTGCGAGTCACTTCGTCGTCGAAGCGAAGGCTGTTGTAACCTAGAGCACAGGTATTTGGCCTAATTAATTCGGCATGGACTTGCCGAATTAATTCGGCTTCGGGCAAGCCCTTTTCGAGTGCTTGCTGAGGCGTGATGCCGGTAATTAAACAGGCATCGGGATGCGGCAGGTAATCCTCAGGCGGCTTGCAATAGAGACACAACGGATCTTCGAGGATATTGAAGTCTTCGTCGGTTCTGACGCCGGCGAATTGCGAAGGCCGATCACGTTGCGGATCGGCACCGAAGGTTTCGTAATCTAGCCAGTACAGACTGGTCATATTGGGTGAGCCACCCTAAAATAATTAATGACTGGCCGCTTCCGCCGCCTCGGCATCTAATTTTTTGCGTTTATCGCATTTTTCGACGCATACGCAATCGCCGTTATTTGCGCCACCGCACGAGCCTTTAATCGCTTTACGGCCAAATATGACGCCGACCGCCATCAGAACAATAACCGCTAGCATGACCACAAATGTAATTCCAAAGTACAACATCTTCTTTAACCTCGTTGTGCATTTCGTAATGAAAATTAAATAACTTCTAACCGGGTAGCCTGCCTGGATGAAGCAAAGCAGAATCCGGGTAGAAAATGTTATTTAATTTTAATTCCGTTAATAAATTATGTCCAAAAAAACTAAAGGACACGGAGAGCGAAGTTAAACACTTCGGTTCTCGCGTGTCCTTCAGATAGATTCCGAAACTAAGATTTAGTGGATCTCTTAGCCGCCGAAATCGTCCAACATGATATTTTCTGGCTCAACCCCGATGCTGAGCAACATGTTGATCACGGCATTGTTCATCATCGGCGGACCGCACATGTAAAACTCGCAATCTTCCGGTGCCGGATGGTTTTTCAAATACTCTTCGAATAAGACGTTATGAATGAAGCCGGTATAGCCGGTCCATTCGTCTTCCGGTAAAGCATCGGATAACGCGGTGTGCCACGTAAAGTTTGGATTTTCACGTGCCAACATATCGAAATCTTCGACGTAGAACATTTCGCGTTTGCTGCGAGCACCATACCAGAAAGTCATTTTGCGTTTAGATTTCAGACGACGCAATTGATCAAAGATATGCGAACGCATCGGCGCCATCCCCGCACCACCGCCGACGAAGACCATTTCCGCATCAGTTTCTTTGGCAAAGAATTCACCATAAGGACCTGATACGATACATTTGTCGCCCGGTTTCAAGCCGAAGATGTACGAAGACATGATACCCGGCGGCACGCTTTCGTCCGCACGCGGCGGAGGCGTTGCGATACGCACGTTCAGCATGATTTCTTTTTCTTCAGGATAACTTGCCATCGAGTAAGCTCTCAGGGTCGATTCCTTAACGGTCGAGACATAACGCCACAAGTTGAATTTATCCCAATCATCACGGAAACGTTCCGCCACATCGTAATCGGCATATTGAGCGACGTGCGGAGGACATTCGATCTGAATGTAACCACCGGCACGATAGTTAATCGCTTCGCCTTCAGGCAATTCCAACACTAATTCTTTGATGAAGGTCGCAACATTATCGTTCGATTTAACAGTACATTCCCATTTTTTGACGCCGAATACGCTGTCTTCGACTTCAACGGCCATGTCATATTTAACCGACACCTGACAAGAAAGACGCTCACCGTGCGCGGCTTCACGTTTGGTAATATGGCTTAACTCGGTTGGTAAAATTTCGCCACCACCTGAGTGAACTTTAACCTTACATTGACCGCACGTACCGCCACCACCACAAGCTGAAGACACGAACAAACCGTTATCGGCTAAAGCCGTTAACAGTTTTGATCCAGCCGGCACATGAATTTTCTTTTCATCATTGATCAGAATTTCAACATTACCTTCGGCAACCAATTTACTTTTCGCACCGATAATAACGAATACCAATGCAATCACGATACCCGTGAAAATAATAATCCCTAATAGAATTTCAAGCATGTCGTTACCTTCTTATAGTTGGATGCCTGAGAAGGCCATGAAGCCAAGCGACATCAGACCCGCAGTAATAAAAGTAATGCCCAAACCTTGAAGTGCAGGCGGGATATCGCTATATTTCAACTTTTCGCGCACCCCGGCCATGACCGTAATCGCCAACGCCCATCCAAGTCCACTGCCGATCCCGTAGGTTACGCTTTCGCCGAAGTTGTAGTCACGTTCAATCATGAACAAGCTACCGCCTAGAATCGCGCAGTTTACGGTGATCAACGGTAAGAAAATCCCTAAGGCAAAATACAATGCCGGAAAGAATTTATCCAAGACCATTTCGAGAATTTGCACTAAAGCGGCGATCATTCCGATACAGCTTAGGAGCGCCAAAAAGCTCAAATCCACGCCTTTGATACCGAGCCAGGACAGTGCATCTTCTTTTAACAAGGTATGGTACATAAAGTTGTTGGCCGGTACGGTAATCGCTTGCACGATCATAACCGCAATGCCTAAGCCCATCGCGGTCGAAATTTTCTTCGATACCGCGATAAAGGTACACATGCCTAAGAAGAATGATAACGCCAAGTTTTCAATGAAAACCGCTTTTACAAACAAACTGATATAAGCTTCCATTAGTGGTGTCCTCCTTCTTCGCCATGTGCAATCGACATGATTTTAAAATCCTGGTTTTCACGTTGTTCAGGTCTTAACTCACGCACAGTCCAAATGATGATACCGATGATAAAAAACGCGCTCGGCGGTAATAACATCAAGCCGTTTGGATCATACCAGCCGCCATCTTTGGTCAGTTTGAATACTTCGTAACCGAGTAATTTTCCTGAACCCAGCGTTTCTCTAAAGAACGCAACGGTAATCAAAATTAAGCTGTAGCCTGCGCCATTACCGATACCATCAATGAAACTTTCCAGGGGTGGATTTTTCATCGCATAAGCTTCGGCACGACCCATTACGATACAGTTCGTAATAATCAAACCTACGAAAACCGATAATTGTTTACTGACATCGTAAGCAACTGCTTTCAGAACTTGATCGACCACAATTACCAACGAGGCAATGATCGTCATCTGCACGATAATCCGAATGCTGCCCGGAATGTGATTTCTGATCGCACTGATGGCCGCACTCGAAAAGGCGGTCACCAGAGTCAAGGCCAAGGCCATGATCAATGAGGTTGACATTTTCGAAGTCACCGCCAACGCCGAGCAAATTCCCAATACTTGCAAAGTAATTGGATTATTACTGACTAAGGGATCAATCAGTACCTTCTTGGTTTCGTCGTTTAATATGGACTGTTTATCATCTATAACCGCACTCATGATTTACCCCCTTTGGTTCTTACTTTACTGAGATAAAGGGCAAACCCTTCTTCGCCCGTCCAATATCTGACTAAGTTAGTGACACCGGTACTGGTCAAGGTTGCACCGGCAAGACCATCAACTTCATAAGCTGCTTCAGGTTTAGCAGGATCCACCGCACCTTTAACCAAATGCAACGCCGCTTCGCCGATACCTGCATCTTCAACATTACCCTTATTGAAGGCATGTTGTTCAGATTCAGCATAGACTTTTTTGCCTTTCCACAAAGCGCGCCAGTTTGGATTCACAACTTCACCACCCAGGCCCGGAGTTTCGGCTTGGTCGTAGAAATTGATACTTTGCACGGTTTGTCCATCCGCATCTAACGAAAGGAAACCATATAAAGTTGACCATAAACCGTAACCATTGATTGGCAAAATAATCGATTTAATCGCACCCGCTTCTTTCACTAAAAAGACTTTGGCAATTTTCGCTTTTAGACGAATGTGCGCAATATCTTTTTCTTTAGGAATGATGACGTTTTGAGCAGGATCTTTAGCTGCTTTACGTTGATCGTACTCAGCTACATTTAGATCTTCGACATAATCGCCGGTTTCGATATTGACCAATTTGGCTTCAATTCGGTCGGCAAAAGCGCTGTCTACGTTGGTATTTGCTTCAAGTAAGCCGGCAACATCAAGAATATTTTTCTTCATGTCGAATTCTTTGTTGTGAACTTGCAATGGTTTTAAGGCCACTGCCGCGAACGCAACTAACACCGCACAAACCAAACACAGAGAAACCGCGACGAAAATAGTTTTCTCCAAACTGTCATTGCCCATCGCCAAAACTTTTTCGGCATAAGCTTTAAATTTTCGGTACTGCTCGTATTTTTCTAACGCGGCACACAGTTTGGTTAAATGCTTACATTGCTTTTTTTCATTAGGCATGACGTTTCATCCTTCTTCTGATATTGGCCTGAATCACAAAGTAATCAATGGTTGGGGCAAACATATTGGAAAACAGAATCGCTAACATAATGCCTTCAGGAAACGCCGGATTGACTACACGGATTAATACCGTCATCACACCGACCAAGCCGCCGAAAATCCAGCGTCCAGTATCGGTCATCGCCGCACTGACGGGATCGGTCGCCATATAAACCATACCGAAAGCAAAACCGCCCATGGTTAAATGCCAGTACCAAGGAATCGCAAACATTGGGTCAGAATCACTACCAATGAAATTGAACAAGGTTGACATCGCGACCATACCGATAAACACACCGCCCATTACCCGGTAAGAAGCGACACGAGTATAGAGCAAAAACGCTGCGCCAATCAGGATTGCCACAGTAGACGTTTCACCCAAACAGCCCGGCTCAAAACCGAAAAATGACTGCATCCAGGAGTAACCGGCTGCATGAACCGCATCCAAACCACCATTTGCAGCTAACCCTAATGGCGTTGCCTGAGTATAACCATCAACCGCAACCCAAACAGAATCACCGCTCATTGACGCCGGATAGGCGAAATATAAAAACGCACGACCCGTTAGGGCTGGATTTAAGAAGTTTTTACCGGTACCGCCAAAGACTTCTTTACCAATCACGATTCCGAATGAAATACCTAAAGCTACCTGCCATAAAGGGATATCAGGCGGCATAATCAAGGTATACAGCATTGATGAAACCAAAAAGCCTTCATTCACTTCATGACCGCGCACTGTCGCAAACAAGACTTCCCAAACCCCACCCACTGCTAAGGTTACGATGTAGATCGGTAAGAAATACAGTGCGCCATGCATAAAGTTAGAAAATGGGTTCATCGTGCTGTAGCCGAAAACCATCATCGGAATACTGCGCCAGTTGTCAATTTTGTTTAAACCCATCGCTTCCATGGCATGATTGGCTTGATAACCCGTGTTATACATAGCCATCAAAATGCAGAAAAACGTAGCGATGACCACAAAGGTCATGGTTCGCTTCAGGTCGTTGCCGTCACGAACATGGGTAGTACCGCGTGTTACAGTAGCGGGAGTATAAATGAAAGTATCGACCATCTCATAGAGACCGTAATACTTCTCAAGTTTACCGCCTTTTGTAAAATGCGGCTCTATGCTATCTAAAAAATCTCTAGCCGACATTATCCTTCCTTCTCAATTTTAGTTAAATTAACTCTGAGCACCGGCGCAAAATCATGCTTGCCTGGATCAACAAAGGTACATAACGCTAAATCTTCTTCGTTCAATTCCAAACAACCCAACAGCTGCGCTTGATCACTGTCTCCCACCACTAATGCTTTAAGCAAGGGTGTAGGCAAGATATCCAGAGGCATTACGTCTTCATAAATACCGACCGGTACAATCGCACGATTACTGCCGTTCTTGTCGGTGGTTAATGGAAACAGTCGACCGCTTTTACGATCTTTGCTGGACGTATACACATTGAGTGCAGAATATTTATCTTTGCCCGGAACGATCCAGCCGAACAATTCGCGCTCACGACCTTCTTTCAGAACTGAAACCTGATTGCTATATGCGCCCAAGTAGGCAGCCCAGTCATGCGCATGATGTCCGTAAAGAACGGAACCCGAAATAACGCGATTATCGCCGTCTTCCAGTTCACCTTTGACTAAATCATTCAAATTCGCACCGACACGAGTTTTAACCAAACGAGGTTTTTTAACCGTAGGGCCTGCTAATGACACAACGCGCTCGACATTCAGTTTGCCGGTCGTGAATAACGCGCCAATCGCAATCACCGCTTGGTAATCCAGATGCCATACAAATTTGGAGATATTAACCGGGTCGATCATATGAATATGAGTGCTCGGTAGACCTGCCGGATGTGGGCCGGAAAATTCAGCGACCTGAACCGAGGCATTGCCAGTTGGTATTTTAGCGCCGGTAGCTTTACATACGTAGGTTTTGCCTTGCGTCAACCTGGAAATTA
Source organism: Methylococcaceae bacterium (assembly GCA_947505105.1). Classification (GTDB taxonomy): domain Bacteria; phylum Pseudomonadota; class Gammaproteobacteria; order Methylococcales; family Methylomonadaceae; genus SXIZ01. The sequence continues at coordinate 13,592 of CANNKG010000109.1, forward strand.
CCGTTAAACCATTGGTAAAATCATCAGCGCGCTCATTAATGATGACAGCAGGATCGGCCGCTAGCGGCGCCGTATCAATAGCCGTCACAAAAATTGAGTTCGGTCGACTTCCCAAGGCTGGAATTTTGCCGTAAGGACGGGTACGTAAAGTGGTCCAGAGACCTGAAGTCACGAGATTATCCTGAACTTGTTCGGCACTTAAGCCGCCAAGATCTGTAGCAGGGTATTTTGCAAAATCTACATGATCAGAACCTTTAAGCTCAATCACGACAGACTGCAATACACGCTTTTCGCCACGATGAATAGCCTTAATCGTACCGGCACCAGGCGCGGTAAAATTAACACCCGGATTTTTTTTGTCGGAAAACAAAATTTGACCAAGCTTTACGTGATCGCCTTCATTAACCAGCATGGTAGGTTTCATGCCTACAAAATCCGTTCCCAGGACAGCAACCGACTTAACTTTGTTACCGTTTTCTATTTTCTGTTCAGGTCCACCTGTTATAGGCAGATCTAAACCTTTTTTAATTGTAAATTGCATAGTGAATAAGCCTACTCTCCAGAAAAGTTGTAAAACCACAACCCACTTATATTTTTATTTGTAACTACAAAAACACAGAGGCACTTTAAGATATAAAAACCTTGGTATTACACCATAAAATAGGCCACGGCTCAATGCACAGGACTAATTAAAATAACCCGCGTGAGACCTATGGATTCAAAGAGTTTGAGCGTTTCGAGCTGAATGATAGAGAACCGCAAAATTCACTGAGCACACCATTTTTGAGTCAAAGTGTGTTGATTATAAAACGGTAAAATTTTTGATGACCATGCAAGATATTATTTATCGTGCAGATTTAAAAAAGCAGCAATTATTATTTTAGAATCTCAATTAATAATATGACTTCAATTTTTTTGAAATTCGGCATGATCGACCTGCGGATCATACCAACAATACCTCGACTTACCAGCATGCTTAGCGCGATACATTGCTTGATCGGCAAATAAAATTAACTCATGGGCATGTCGACTATCTTGAGTAAAAGAACTAATCCCCATACTGGCGGAAACAGAAGCTCGAACTTCCTCAAGTTCTACAGGCGCACTTACCACATCCAGAATTCGCTGGAGAACGCATTCTATGTACTGACGATCATCCAAGCCATTCAGTAAAAATATAAACTCATCTCCACCTACTCGCGCAACCGTATCGGTAGTCCGAATAACAGTTTTAAATCGCTTGGCCATTTCCTTTAGCAACTTATCCCCAGCGACATGCCCATGAATATCGTTTACTTGCTTGAAACCATCGAGATCTAAATAACATATAGCCAGGATTTGATTATTCCTAACTGCGAAATGTAAAGCCTGATTTAACCGGTCAGTCAGCAAACGCCGGTTTGGCAATCCCGTTAATGGGTCATGATTGGCAATACTTTCCAACATTTGTTGGCGCTTAATTAACTCCGAAATACCCGAGAAAATGATTACATAATTAGTGACTAATTCTTCTTTATTTTTTATCATTGAAATCGTTAGCCATTCTGGCTCCAACGTCCCATCAAGCTTACGCTCAAGCATTTCACCGCCCCAATGCCCCGATTCTTTAAGCGCTGACCAAATCCGTTTAACCTGGTGAGGATCAGCTAAAGATGGTTTTAAGTCGATCAATTTCCTCCCTATAACACTTGAAACTACCAAACCAAGAGAAGCACAAAACGCCGGATTAACATCAGTCACTATTAGCTCGGCATCAGTGATGACAATAGATTCCATTGTACTATCGATGGCATTACTAGCTAAACGGAGCTTAGATTCAACTTTTTGTCTTTCATTAATCTCATGAGTGTTTCCCTTAAAACCAAGGATAACAAGTAAATGCTCAGACAAATAGCTCTCTAAAGAGCGCAGTGAAATGTTTCTTTGTATTTTACAAAATAGGGTGACAGCTACAATAAGGAAGGGTTTATAAGATAAATAAAAAAAGA
>CANNKG010000110.1 GCA_947505105.1 Methylococcaceae bacterium
CCACGCGCACGCTCTTCCGGCGCATTATCAATTTGATCAAAGGCCTTTACCTCGCCCCCTTGCAATTCAGCCATCACCTTTGTGAGCGCAGCAGTCAAGGTTGTCTTTCCATGATCAACGTGTCCAATCGTTCCTACGTTGACATGGGGTTTACTACGTGAAAATTTTTCTTTGGCCATGGTTAGTACCTTATATTTCTATTTATGAAGATTTATTAATGATTGCATCTGCCACGTAAGCAGGAGCTTCATTGTATTTTTCAAACAGCATACTGTATGTTGCTCTTCCTTGTGTTGCTGAGCGTAAATTTGTTGAATACCCAAACATCTCAGCAAGAGGAACTTCGCAACTTATTACCTTGCCAGATGCAGCGTCTTCCATCCCTTGAATAATTCCTCTACGTCTATTTATCTCACCTACGACATCACCCATATATTCTTCAGGTGTCACTATTTCTACTCTCATAATCGGTTCAAGAAGAACTGGTGACGCAGATTTTGCGCCATCCCTAAAGCCTATTGCGGCCGCGATCTTAAAAGCCAACTCGTTTGAGTCAACATCATGATACGAACCATCAAACAAGGTAACCTTCACATCTAATACGGGAAAACCTGCCAAAACGCCACACTTAAGCTGCTCTTGTACACCTTTATCAACAGCAGGTATATAGTCTTTTGGAACGACTCCCCCTACTATTTCATTGACAAATTCATATCCGGCCCCCTGAGATTTAGGCTCAATCCTAAGCCATACATGACCATATTGTCCTTTTCCACCTGCCTGTCTAATAAATTTACTCTCATGCTCGACAGACTTAGTAATAGTTTCACGATATGCCACTTGAGGATTACCCACATTAGCATCTACATTAAATTCCCTACGCATTCGGTCAACAATAATTTCTAGGTGCAATTCACCCATACCTGAAATAATCACTTGACCCGATTCTAAATCCGTATTTACCTTAAATGATGGATCTTCATTAGCAAGCTTGGCTAAAGCATTAGCCATTTTGTCTTGATCCGCTTTCGTTTTTGCTTCCACAGCAACCGAAATAACGGGCTCTGGAAAATCCATTTTTTCCAAAATAATTATTGAATTAACATCACACAAAGTATCGCCAGTAGTAACGTCTTTTAATCCAATTGCTGCGGCTATATCACCTGCAAAGACTTCTTTAATCTCTTCACGCGAATTAGCATGCATTTGAACTATCCGCCCAATTCTTTCTTTTTTCTTTTTAATTGAGTTGTAAACAACATCACCTGCGTTGATAACACCAGAATAAACACGAAAAAAAGTTAAATTACCAACATAAGGATCAGCTGCAATCTTAAAGGCTAGAGCGGCAAACGGTGCGCCATCATCAGCGGTTCTTGTTGCTTCTTTTTGTCCATCTTCACCAACTCCTTTTATAGAAATAATGTCCTCAGGAGATGGTAAATACTCAATTACCGCATCTAGCAATTTTTGAACACCCTTGTTCTTAAAAGCAGACCCGCAGAATGCAGGAACAATTTTATTTGCTATTGTCTGCTTTCTTACTCCAAGCTTTATTTGCGCAACATCTAAACTACCAAGCTCTAAATATTGATCCATCATATCTTCGCTTGAATCGGCTGCTGCTTCGATTATTTTTTCACGCCATTCATTGGACAAATCCAGCATTTTTTCAGGGACACTTTCTTCAGTAAAAGTCATTCCCATATCGGAATCGCTCCAATAAACTGCTTTCATTTTTACGAGATCAACAACACCCACAAAACTATCTTCCACACCTATTGGCAACTGCATGGGCAAAACATTAACACCTAATTTTGCTCTGATTTGCGCAATTACCCGTAGAAAGTTTGCACCTACCCTATCCATCTTATTGACAAAAACAAGTCGTGGAACGTGGTACTTATTAGCCTGACGCCAAACAGTTTCAGACTGAGGCTCAACACCACCAACAGCACAAAATACAGCACAAACACCATCAAGGACTCGCAATGACCGCTCAACCTCGATGGTAAAATCAACATGACCAGGCGTATCAATAATATTGATTCTGTGAACGGGGTATTGCTTTTCCATTCCAGACCAAAAACAGGTTGTGGCAGCTGATGTTATGGTTATTCCACGCTCTTGCTCTTGCTCCATCCAATCCATTGTTGCAGCACCATCATGCACTTCACCTATCTTGTGCGACACTCCCGTGTAATACAGAATTCTTTCTGTCGTCGTTGTTTTTCCCGCATCAATGTGAGCCATAATACCGATGTTGCGGTATCTAGCAATTTCAGTATTACGAGCCACAATATTTAGCCAACTTTATTTTAGAAGCGATAATGAGAAAACGCCTTATTAGCTTCCGCCATCCTATGCGTATCCTCTCTTTTCTTGGCAGCTGAACCTTTATTTTCAAAAGCGTCAAGCAACTCACCAGCTAATTTAGCTGACATTCCTCGCTCATTTCTCTTCCTAGAGGCATCAATCAACCATCGCATTGCAAGCGCCATACGCCTTGACGGCCTCACCTCAACAGGAACCTGATAAGTTGCGCCACCAACACGCCTAGACTTGACCTCAACTCTAGGCTGAACGTTTTCTAACGCTTTTGACAAAACATCCAAGGGAACAACATGACCTTTATGCTCAATGACATCCAAAGCACCATAAACGATACCTTCAGCAATTGACTTTTTTCCACTTTCCATAATCATATTCATGAATTTGGTTAGCATTAAACTACCAAATCTTGGATCTGGAATAATTTCTCTTTTAGTTGCTACTCTTCTTCTAGACATTTCTATACCAACTTAATTAGCTTTTTGGGCGCTTTGTGCCGTATTTCGACCTACCACACCTTCTATTATTTACCCCAGAAGCATCCAAACTACCACGCACAACGTGATACCTTACACCAGGTAAATCCTTAACACGACCACCCCGTATTAACACCACGGAATGCTCCTGTAAATTATGACCCTCTCCACCAATGTAACTACTAACCTCAGATCCATTAGTCAACCTAACTCTTGCAACTTTTCTTAATGCTGAATTTGGCTTTTTGGGAGTTGTTGTATACACCCTTGTACATACACCTCTTCGCTGAGGACAAGCCTCAAGCGCAGGAACATTACTTTTTTCTATTCTTTTTGCACGCGACTTACGAACCAATTGGTTAATCGTGGCCATAAACATTACTCCGAATTGCAATTTAACTGCTAATATTTTCTAACTTACACGCCAAGCATCAACACATGCCGCAAATACTAGATAACAAAAAACTTTAACATTTAACTAATGTGAGCCAAGTATGATACGTTTTAATAATTACTCGGTCAAGCAATTTATTTGATTATCCATTCAATGCTTGTTTCAATGCCTCTTCAGTATTTGCATGAGACAGAACCTCGACCTCCTGTGTAACTGGCGCGCTAAATCTGTTTCTTCTGGTTTCATGATAAGCCAGTCCCGTGCCAGCAGGAATTAATCGACCTACGATGACGTTTTCTTTTAACCCTAACAAGCCATCACTTAACCCTCTTACCGCTGCATCTGTAAGAACCCTTGTTGTTTCTTGAAATGATGCTGCAGATATAAACGACTCAGTTGCAAGAGATGCTTTTGTAATTCCCAACAGAATAGACTCATAACTAGCTGGAATCTTACCTTCTGATTCCATTCTATCGTTTTCAACCCTCATGGCAGCACGCTCAATTTGATCACCTTTAAGAAAATCAGTATCGCCCGACGCAGTAATTTCAACTTTTCTTAGCATTTGCCGAATGATTGCCTCTATATGTTTATCGTTGATTTTAACCCCTTGTAACCGGTAAACATCTTGAATCTCTTTAACTAAATAATTAGCTAACTCCTCAATACCTCGCAACCTTAAGATATCATGAGGCGTCAATTCACCTTCAGCAATAGTTTCGCCTTTCTCTACATACTCCCCCTCAAACACTGTAATATGTCGCCATTTGGGAATCAATGTTTCAACTTGCTCACCTTGAGCATCGGTTATAATAACCCTTTGCTTACCCTTAGTTTCTTTGCCGAATGAAATCGTACCACTTGTTTCTGCAAGAATAGCTGGGTCTTTAGTTTTACGAGCCTCAAACAAATCAGCAACTCTTGGCAAACCACCGGTAATATCCCTTGTTTTACTGGATTCTTGCGGAATTTTTGCAAGAACATCACCTACTTTTACTTCACCGCCATCTTTAATACCCGCGATAGCACCAGCGGGTAAGAAATATTGAGCAGGTATTTCCGTACCCGGTAAATAGATTGACTCGCCGTGCTCATCCAGCAGTTTAACCATTGGGCGCAATTCTCTTCCTGCACTCCCTCGCTGCTTCGGATCGGTGACAACTAACGAACTTAGCCCAGTAACTTCGTCTGATATTTTCTGAACCGTCAATCCATCAACAAAATTCTCTAATTTGACAACCCCGTCCACCTCTGTGATAACAGGATGTGTAAACGGATCCCAAGTAACAATAATATCACCCGGATTGATTCGACTACCTTCTTGAACCGATAAAACAGCACCATAAGGTATTTTATATCGCTCTCTCTCACGTCCGTAATCGTCAACAACCCCGACCTCACCTGATCTTGAGACAGCAACCAAGTGACCTTCGCGATTAGTTACGGACTTAAGATTACTTAACCGTACCGTGCCCGCAGATTTAACCTGTACATTACTAATCGCCGCTGACCTTGAAGCAGCACCACCAATATGAAACGTTCTCATCGTCAACTGAGTACCTGGTTCACCGATAGATTGAGCCGCGATAACTCCAACTGCCTCACCTATATTCACCAAATGTCCGCGACCTAAATCACGACCATAACACGCGGCACAAACACCATGACGATTTTCACAAGTAATAATTGAACGGACTAAAATTTGATCAATACTATTATCATCTAGAACCGATACCCAATGCTCATTCAGCAAAGTTCCTGATGGAACAATGATTTTTTCTTTTGCTGGATCCATAATATCACTTGCAGCAACTCGACCAAGTACTCTCTCTGAGAGCGGCTCGACAACATCACCACCTTCAATAATTGGCATCATAATCAAACCATTGCTAGTACCACAATCCTGTGTCGTAATCACTAAATCTTGAGCGACATCCACCAAACGTCGCGTCAAATAACCGGAGTTAGCTGTTTTCAATGCAGTATCTGCCAATCCTTTACGAGCACCATGTGTTGAAATAAAGTACTGTAATACATCAAGACCTTCTCTGAAATTAGCTGTAATGGGGGTCTCGATAATAGAGCCATCTGGCTTTGCCATCAAACCACGCATTCCCGCTAGCTGACGTATCTGAGCAGCCGAACCTCTCGCCCCAGACTCTGCCATCATAAAAATCGAGTTAAAAGATTTTTGCTTAACCGTATTGCCTTCGGCATCGATCACAGACTCTTCACCCAAACCGTCCATCATGACCTTTGCTACTTGATCGTTGGCATGTGACCAAATATCAACAACCTTGTTGTAGCGCTCACCGTCCGTTACCAGACCGGACGAATACTGACTTTGAATTTCATTAACTTCAGCTTCTGCCGAGCGAATGATATCAACTTTCTTTGCAGGTATTGCCATATCTTCAATACCGAATGATACACCCGAAATCGTTGCATAACGGAAACCAAGATACATCAACTGATCGGCCAAAATGACAGTATCTTTGTTACCTAAAAACCGATAGCTATAATTGATTAAACGTGAAATATTTTTCTTCGTCATGTCACAATTGACACGTTCGAATGGCATTCGATCTGGCACAACTTCCCAAATCAGAGCACGACCCACTGTCGTTTTAACGCGATGTGTTTTGTCGTCATAGCCCCCCTCTGTATTAGGTACTTTTTCAGTGATACGTAATTCAATTTTAGATTGGAGCTCAACCGCCTTTTCCGCAAGTGCTTTGTGAATCTGACCTACATCACCAAAAATAGAACCATCGCCTCGCGCGTTTATTTTTTCACGACTGATATAGTACAAGCCCAAAACCACGTCTTGAGAAGGATTTATTACAGGCTCACCATTAGCTGGTGACAAGATATTATTAGTTGCCATCATCAACGTTCTGGCTTCTAGTTGAGCTTCGATAGATAACGGGATATGTACCGCCATCTGATCGCCATCAAAATCGGCATTAAACGCACTACAGACTAACGGATGCAGCTGGATAGCCTTACCTTCAATCAGCGTAGGCTCAAACGCCTGAATTCCTAGTCGATGTAAAGTTGGCGCACGATTAAGGAGAATAGGATGCTCACGAATTACCTCTTCTAAAATATCCCATACTTCCGCGCCTTCGCGCTCGACCATCTTCTTCGCAGCTTTAATAGTCGTCGCTAAGCCTCTAAACTGCAACTTACTAAAAATGAAGGGCTTGAATAACTCCAACGCCATTTTCTTTGGCAATCCACATTGATGTAATCTTAAACTTGGCCCAACAACAATTACTGAACGTCCCGAATAATCGACCCGTTTCCCAAGCAAATTTTGTCTAAAACGTCCTTGTTTGCCTTTAATCATGTCGGCTAAGGATTTCAACGGCCTTCTATTTGTTCCCGTTATAGCTCTGCCACGGCGGCCGTTGTCTAATAAGGCATCGACGGATTCTTGCAGCATCCGCTTTTCATTGCGAACAATAATATCAGGCGCATTCAAATCTAAAAGACGATTTAATCGATTATTTCTGTTAATAACACGGCGGTACAAGTCATTTAAATCAGAGGTTGCAAATCGCCCACCATCCAACGGAACTAAGGGACGCAGCTCGGGTGGCAATACGGGCAACACTTGCAAAATCATCCATTCCGGACGGTTTTTAGAGCTCAGCAGGGCATCCATGACCTTTAATCGTTTGGCATATTTTTTTATTTTTGTTTCAGAACTCGTTGCATTAATCTCTTCTCGTAAAATTTCAACTTGTTCTTTTAAATCGATAGCTTTTAATAGTTCATAAATGGCTTCCGCACCCATTTTTGCAACAAAATCATCACCATGCAAATCAACCGCATTAAGGTACTCGTCATCAGTCAATAAGTGACCCTTCTCGAGTGGAGTTAAGCCCGGATCAAGAATAACAAACGACTCAAAATAGAGAACGCGCTCAATCTCTCGCAACGTCATATCCAATAATAGAGCAATACGAGACGGTAACGACTTTAAAAACCATATATGCGCAACAGGGCTTGCTAGGTCAATATGCCCCATACGTTCACGACGCACTTTAGACAAGGTAACTTCAACGCCACATTTTTCACAAATAACACCACGATGTTTAAGTCTTTTATATTTTCCACACAGACATTCATAATCACTTACCGGTCCAAAAATTTTCGCGCAGAAAAGCCCATCACGCTCCGGTTTGAAAGTACGATAATTGATGGTCTCAGGTTTTTTTACTTCCCCATATGACCATGAACGAATCATGTCGGGGGAGGCAAGGCCGATACTAATACCGTCAAAGTCATCTGCACGACCTTGACGTTTTAAGAAATTCATTAAATCTTTCAAGAGCTTTTCCTCTTTAAATACTTTCTGGCTCAACCATTTAAATTAACCATCAGACAATGGTAATTTGCTTAATACTTACTCTCGTTCAAGTTCGATATTGACTGCCAACGAGCGGATTTCTTTTATCAAAACATTGAATGATTCAGGCATACCGGCTTCCATTTTGTGATCGCCGTCGACAATATTTTTATACATACGCGTTCTGCCCGTTACATCATCCGATTTAACAGTCAGCATCTCTTGTAAAGTATACGCCGCACCGTAAGCCTCCAATGCCCAAACTTCCATTTCCCCAAATCGTTGTCCACCAAATTGTGCTTTTCCACCCAACGGCTGCTGAGTCACTAAACTATAAGGACCTGTTGAACGAGCATGCATTTTGTCATCAACTAAATGGTTCAATTTCAGCATATACATATAACCGACAGTTACTTCACGCTCAAAAGGCTCACCGGTTAACCCATCGTACAAAGTTATTTGTCCATGTTCAGGCAGATCAGCAAGCTTTAACATGGTGCGAATATCTTCTTCACTCGCGCCATCAAACACAGGGGTAGCCATAGGTACACCAGCGACTAAGTTACGCGCCATTTCCAATATTTCGGCATCAGAAAACGAATCAAGTTTTTCTTCGCGACCACTACAATTGTAAATTTTGTCTAAATATTCGCGTATCACTGTAACTTTGTCGTGCTCAATGTCATAGCGGGCTTCCAACATCTTACCGATTTTAATGCCTAAGCCTTTTGCTGCCCAACCCAAGTGGGTTTCTAATACCTGCCCAACGTTCATACGTGACGGCACGCCTAATGGATTCAACACAATGTCAACGGGATTGCCATCAGCTGTGTAAGGCATGTCTTCAATGGGGCGAATCATTGAGATAACCCCTTTGTTACCGTGCCGTCCCGCCATTTTGTCGCCTGGCTGAATACGTCGTTTAACCGCAAGATAAACTTTAACCATTTTCAAAACCCCAGGAGCTAAATCATCGCCCATAGTGATCTTTTTGCGTTTCACCTCGAATTTCTCTTCGAAATCTTTACGTTGCTGCTCTATCTGGGTCATGACAAGTTCTAGTTGAAGATTTAACTCTTCATCTTTCATTCTTACTTTTAGCCAATCAGAACGCTTTATGCCATCTAAATAACTATCGGTAATTTCGCTACCAGCCTTAATATGATTGGCCCCTGAAATTGCCTCTTTACCCAGCAATAGTTTACGTACCCGCAAGTAAATATCTTCTTCAAGAATTTTTAATTGATCATCAAGATCTTTGCGATAACGTTTAATCTCGTCTTGCTCAATATCCAAAGCACGCTTATCTTTTTTGACACCGTCACGAGTAAAGACCTGTACATCAATAACTGTCCCTTCAATACTGCTCGGTACTCTCAACGAAGTATCTTTTACATCAGCCGCTTTTTCACCAAAAATAGCGCGTAACAATTTTTCTTCTGGGGTCAGTTGCGTTTCACCTTTTGGGGTTACTTTGCCCACTAAAATATCGCCACCTTTGACTTCTGCACCGACGTACACAATTCCAGATTCATCCAGCTTTGCTAACGCTTCCTCACTAACATTTGGAATATCTGCCGTTATTTCTTCTGGGCTATGCTTAGTATCACGCGCTACACAGGTTTTTTCTTCAATATGGATTGTGGTAAATCTATCCTCTTTAACCACTCTTTCGGATACTAAAATTGAATCCTCAAAGTTATAGCCATTCCACGGCATGAAAGCCACCAACATATTTTGACCTAAAGCTAATTCACCCATATCAGTGGATGGTCCATCAGCCATAATGTCGCCAGCATTCACAATATCCCCTGGTTTAACTAGAGGTTTTTGATTGATACAAGTATTTTGGTTTGAGCGGGTATATTTAATTAAATTGTAAATATCTACACCCGGGCTGCCGGTCTCGGTCTCCGTATCATTAACACGAACCACGATTCTAGCTGCATCAACTGCTTCAATCTTACCGCCACGCGCAGCAACCACCGTCACGCCCGAATCCTTAGCTACTGTTCTTTCCATACCCGTTCCAACTAACGGCTTTTCAGCTCGCAAGGTTGGTACAGCTTGGCGCTGCATGTTTGAACCCATTAATGCACGGTTAGCATCGTCATGCTCAAGAAACGGAATGATAGATGCAGCAACCGAAACAATTTGCTTGGAAGATACGTCCATATACTGCACCGTATCAGACATCGCTAAGGCAAACTCGTCTTTGTGTCGGCATGACACTAAGCCGTCTACTAAGCGACCATTCTCATCCACCGCGACACTCGCTTGTGCAATAACAAACTCGCCTTCTTCAATAGCGGACAAATAATCGACTTGATCCGTAACCACACCCTCAACGACTTTTCGATAAGGCGTTTCTAAAAAGCCGTAATTATTAGTGCGTGCATAGACCGACAAAGAGTTTATCAGACCAATATTAGGTCCTTCAGGCGTTTCAATTGGACAAACGCGACCGTAGTGAGTTGCATGTACGTCACGCACCTCAAAACCAGCGCGTTCTCTTGCAAGACCACCCGGCCCTAATGCAGAAACACGTCGTTTATGTGTCACTTGAGACAATGGATTGTTTTGATCCATAAATTGCGACAGCTGACTAGAGCCAAAAAACTCTTTAACTGCAGCAGATACGGGTTTTGCATTAATGATTTCTTGCGGAACTAAACCTTCGGAATCTGCTAACGTTAGCCTTTCTTTAACAGCCCGCTCAACCCTAACTAATCCAACACGGAATTGGTTTTCAATCATCTCTCCGACAGATCTAACTCGGCGATTACCTAAATGATCGATATCATCAACATTGCCATTACCATTACGAATGTTGATTAATTCTTTTAGGACATCAATAATGTCGTTTTTCGTTAACGTACCTGGGCCAGTTGTTTCCTCTCGACCCAAGCGGCGATTAAACTTCATCCGTCCAACAGTAGATAGATCGTATCTATCATCTGTGAAAAACAGATTTTGGAAGAGATTTTCAGCAGATTCTTTTGTCGGTGGCTCGCCAGGACGCATCATGCGATAAATTTCCACTAAAGCCTCTAAGGCATTAGTCGTCACATCTAGCTTCATCGCATTACTGATATAAGGCCCTTTATCTAAGTCATTGACAAACAATGTATTAATCTCAGATATACCGGCATCAATACAGCGACCGATAAGCCCATCTGTCATTTCTTCATTGACACTTGCAACCAGCTCTCCCGTCGACTCATCGACTAAGTTTCTGCCTAGTAACTTACCAATTAAATATTCCCTAGGGACTTCAACTTCAGTCAAGCCGACTTTCGCTATTTCTCTAATGTGTTTGGCGGTTATTCGTCGTCCTTCTTCAACAAGAACCTGTCCATTATACTTAATATCAAATGCAGCGATTTCACCACGCATCCGCTCTGGCACAATATGAAACATGCATTTTTCTTGACTTAAGGTAAATTTATTCGTCTCGAAGAAAATCTTTATCATTTCTTCGTTATCATACCCTAAGCCTCTCAATAAAATCGTTGCTGGAATTTTACGACGTCGATCGATACGAACGTAGACACAGTCTTTATGATCGAATTCGAAATCTAACCATGACCCACGATAAGGTATCACTCTTGCGTTAAACAACAGCTTACCCGATGAGTGGGTTTTTCCTTTATCATGATCGAAAAAGACACCTGGCGAACGGTGTAATTGTGAAACAATGACCCGCTCTGTTCCATTGATTACAAAAGTACCATTTTCTGTCATTAATGGTAATTCACCCATATATACTTCTTGCTCGCGAATATCTTTTACAACTTTCGCACTTGCCGCCGCATCCTTATCATAAATAACTAAGCGCACTAAGACCCGCAAAGGTGCTGCAAAAGTCGCACCTCTTTGCTGACACTCACGCACATCAAAGACCGGCTCACCTAATCGGTAGTTGACATATTCCAATACGGCATAACCTGAATGGCTTTCAATTGGAAAGACACTTGTAAACGCTGCATGAAGGCCAATATCTTGGCGCTTATCCGGCGCGACACCTGATTGCAAGAAACTTGCATAGGAATCTATTTGAGTTGCCAATAAATAGGGGACTTCAAGCACCTCAGTGCTTTTTCCAAAATTGTTTCGAATCCGCTTTTTTTCGGTAAAAGAGTAGGACATATCGCTTCCAAACCTTTTCGTCATGAATTGTTTCTACTGTAAAGTTCTTACAAACAGTAAAAGGCCGGTGGCCTTAGCCACCAGCCATACTTTGAAGGCTTTCGCCAAATGTTTTGTCGTTACCTTATTTAATATCGACAGTAGCGCCTGCTTCTAGCAGTTGCTTTTTAATGTCTTCAGCTTCTGCTTTAGGCACACCTTCTTTCAAGGTTGTTGGAACGCCTTCAACAGCATCTTTCGCTTCTTTTAAGCCTAAGCCAGTGATGCTACGCACAGTTTTAATTACTGAAACCTTATTTTCACCAAAACCGGTCAAAATAACATCAAACTCAGTTTGCTCTTCAACCACTGGCGCTGCTGCGCCCGCTGCTGGTGCAGCTACAGCGACCGCTGCCGCTGATACACCGAATTTTTCTTCCATTGCTGAAATTAACTCAACAACTTCCATAACGGTCATGTTGGAGATCGCATCCAAGATTTCTTCTTGCGAAATTGCCATTTTTTTTCCTCTTTTTAAATTAGTTTTAACTGGTAAAGTTGAAGCTTATGCCGCTTGCTTCTGATCTCTGATTGCCGCAACAGTACGAACCATTTTTGCGTGTGGCTCTGCCAAAGTACGTACAAATTTTTCTACTGGTGCTTTCATAACTGCCATGAGTAAGCTGATTGCTTGATCGCGGGTAGGCAAACTTGCTAATCGACTTAACTCAGATGGTCCAAACAATTGACCACCAACAGAAACTACTTTTGGAATTAATTTGTCGTGTGTTTTGCTAAACTCACCAATTAAACGCGCTGCTGAACCCGGATCTTCCATTGAAAATGCAATTAATAAAGGGCCGACGAGACCTTTTTGCATACATTCAAATTCTGTTCCTTCAACCGCACGCCTAGCTAGGGTGTTTTTTACCACACGCAAGTAAACGCCAGTCTCTCTCGCAGTTTTACGCAACTCAGTAAGTTCAGTCACTGTTAAACCACGATATTCTGAAGCAATCGCAGAATGAGCTTTAGCGGCGATTGCAGCAACTTCTTCTACGACAGCTTTTTTGCTATCTAAATTTAGTGCCACAGATTACCTCCATTTTTCTGATATTTCAGAATTGAAAAATACATCTTAGTAAGATGCTCCTTACGGTTTTCCCCAAAGTATTAGGTACTGCTACCGCCTGCGCAGGAAATTAAGTTTTACAACACCTGCGGTCTTTGACGGTTACCGCACATTCACGGCAACCCAAAGTTGTTATTACCTAGCCTGCTAAACTACTAGGATCTAGCCATAAGCCAGGCCCCATCGTTGAGGACAAGGTAATTTTCTTAATATATATACCTTTAGCCGCTGTCGGTTTCGCTTTTCTTAAATCAGCTAATAGTGCTTCTAAGTTTCCTTGAATGGCCTCTGCATCGAAAGTGACTTTACCTAGCGTACAGTGAATAATACCTGATTTATCGGTGCGATAACGAACCTGACCTGATTTTGCATTCTTGACGGCAGTAGCAACGTCTGGAGTTACCGTGCCTACTTTTGGATTAGGCATTAATCCGCGCGGCCCTAAAATCTGCCCTAATTGCCCAACGACGCGCATTGCATCCGGAGATGCGATAACAACATCAAAGTTCATTTCGCCTTTTTTAACCAATTCGGCTAAGTCTTCCATGCCAACAATATCAGCACCTGCCGCTTTGGCCGCGTCTGCATTTGGTCCTTGCGTAAATACAGCAACCCTTACAGTTTTTCCCGTTCCATTGGGCAATACTGTCGCACCACGTACATTTTGATCTGATTTTCTAGGATCAACTCCTAAGTTGACACTGACATCAATGGCCTCTTCAAACTTGGTGCTACGTAGCTCTTTTAAAATATCTACGGCTTCAACAACACTGTATTGTTTTGTGCTTTCTACCTTTGATTTAACTAATTTTGCTTTTTTTGTTAGCTTTGCCATTACAAACCCTCCACATTAAGACCCATACTGCGGGCGCTTCCAGCTATCGTTTTTACCGCTGCATCAAGGTTTGCCGCATTCAAATCTTCCATTTTGATTTTTGCTATTTCTTCTAATTGTTCACGAGTGACAGTCCCAACTTTCTTGGTGTTAGGGGTGCTACTACCACTTTTTAAACCGGTTGCTTTTTTCAATAGAATTGTTGCAGGTGGCGTTTTGGTAATAAAGGTAAAGCTTCTGTCACTATAAACGGTAATAACTACAGGCAAAGGCAAACCTTTTTCTACATCTTGAGTTTTTGCATTAAACGCCTTACAAAATTCCATAATATTTACACCTCGCTGCCCTAATGCAGGACCTACTGGTGGACTTGGATTTGCTTCACCTGCTTTTACTTGTAGCTTTATGTAAGCTGTTATTTTTTTTGCCATTTTCTACTCCAAACTTGGGTACATGCGCTTTTCAGCTCCCCTTAGAAACAAAAATCCCTGCCGGACACGGTCAGGGATTGATTAGATAAAACGTAGTAAAGCTGCTAACTTTTCTCTACCTGAGAAAATCCTAGTTCAACTGATGTTGATCTTCCAAAAATAAGAACTGAAATTTTAAGCTTATTTTTTTCGTAACTCACCTCTTCGACAACACCATTAAAATCTTTAAACGGACCGTCAATGACGCGTATAACTTCTCCTACTTCAAATAGGATTTTTGGCCTAGGCTTATTAACACCCTCTTCAACTCTTGAAAGAATTGCCATTGCTTCTTTTTCGCTGATTGGAGCTGGTCTATCAGATGTCCCTCCGATAAATCCCAACACTCTAGGTACATCTTTAACTAAGTGCCACGTTTCATCTGTCAACTCCATTTGAACCAAAACGTATCCTGGAAAAAACTTTCTATCACTTTTGCGCTGTTGCCCCATTTTCATTTCGACAACTTCTTCAGTTGGCACAAGTATCTTCCCGAAATACTGACCGAGACCATCGCGCTTTATTCTCTCTTCCAAACCTTGCTTTACTTTATTTTCAAAATTTGAATAAGCGTGAACAACATACCACTTCAATGACATTCTACCCGCCTTGGCCTGTTAATAAACGAACACCCCAAAAAAGAAACATATCCAATAGCCACAATCCTAGCCCGACAATAAAAACCATCGCAAAAACCATCATTGTTGTTCTAACCGTTTCTTCCCGACTTGGCCAGACTACCTTTCTAACTTCTTGCCTTGATTCAACAACAAAACTCCAGATCATTCTTCCAAAGTCGGTTGTCAGCATTAAACCAAGGACTAATCCAACAACAACAAGCAAACCAATTACTCGATAAAGAAGAGAAAAATTTGAAAAATAATAGAAAGCCCAAATACCAGCCACTATTAGAACAACCGAGAAGGCTTGCTTAACAACGTCTAGAACAGATGTTGCAGCTTCAGCTTGAGTATTCATGGATATTACTATGAAATATGAGGATATTGAAGTGTTAAAGCTGAATGGCAGGCCAGGAGGGTCTCGAACCCCCAACCCGCGGTTTTGGAGACCGCTATTCTACCAATTGAACTACTGACCTATTCAGACAAACCTAATAAAGAGTGGCTTTTACTGCCCGCCTCTTAACTACTCTATTATTGACGCAACGACACCTGCGCCTACGGTACGACCACCTTCACGGATTGCAAACCGCAGTCCGTCTTCCATTGCGATGGGTGATATCAATTTTACGGTTACCGAGATATTATCTCCCGGCATTACCATTTCAACGCCTTC
>CANNKG010000111.1 GCA_947505105.1 Methylococcaceae bacterium
ACTACAATCGGTTCATCATCGCTGACATGAACTGTGCAAACTGATTTCCAGATTGCCCAGTCCGTAGTGAGGGGGCTTTAACTCGATTTCCACTGATCAATGCGTCAATCATGTTGGTTTGTAACTATTCCCCTCCCTCTTTGAAAAAAAGGGGGCGTTGTTAAAACTCTTCCCAGTCACTCTCTACGACACGCGTCGCTTTCTTTGGTGTTTCGATGACGGAATTACTTGACTGCTCAACATCTTTTTTTAGACGCATGATGGCAACACCGACCGCACTTGACGCACTAACAAAACCCGACTCTGTACTTAACATAGCATGTGCGTCAGTAAATCTATTGTCATTAATAGCCGTCGCCACTTTGCCTGCCTCGATGTGAAACATGGCATGTTTTGCGAGGCATTCTGTATAGCTTTCTAAATGACCTAGTTGCTGCTTAGTCTCGCCATATAACCATTTGCCAAATTCGCAGCAATTATCTTTTGAAATCGTAGCAACATCCATTTTCTCGTGATGCGTTATCGCGCTACGAAATTTCACTTTCCATTCGGCATGTTTGTGTAAGGCCTTATCAAGGTCTTCTCTAATAGCCACCACATTATGAATATGCAGCGTTTCAGAGACCGTAAGGCTAGGCTTTCCTTTATGGTGTTTAGTTTTTGCTGATATTGCAGTTTGCGTAAGTAAAGTATGGCATGAGTCATCAATTTTAAAGATAGCCACTGTGCCAGAAAGATTTTGAGCTTGCTCTGCCATTGCTTCTGCGGCGGCCGCTGCTTGCTCCACCAATGCCGCATTTTGCTGAGTAACCTCATCCATTTGACCAATAGCTTGATTGACCTGTGAAATGCCTGAACTTTGCTCAACGGATGCCGAAGAAATCTGCTCCATTACAACAGCAACCCGTTGAATAGCTACTACAATTTCTTTTATCGTCAGCCCAGCTTGTGTGACTAATTGACTACCGTCTTCAACCCTTTCCTCGGAATCGTTAATCAATGTCTTAATTTCCCCAGCTGCCATTGCCGCACGTTGCGCCAAATTACGTACCTCTTCTGCGACAACCGCAAAACCTTTGCCCTGTTCGCCGGCGCGAGCTGCTTCAACGGCTGCGTTTAATGCGAGAATATTGGTTTGAAAGGCGATACTGTCTATCACCGAAATGATGTCGGCTATTTTGCTCGAAGACTCGTGGATAGAGTTCATGGTCGCTACAACTTGCCCGACAACAGCAACACCCTTATTAGCTATGTCAGAAGCGCCTTTCGCCAAGCGATTTGCCTCTCTAGCATTATTGGTGTTTTGCTGAACCGTAGATGTGAGTTCTTCCATGCTGGCGGCTGTTTGTTCCAGACTCGCCGCTTGCTCTTCAGTGCGATGGGATAAATTATTATTACCGGCTGCAATTTCATTAGCTGCCGTATTGATGGCATCAGTGGCAATCCTGATGTCACTAACTAACGCTCTAAGATTACCAACGGTGCTGTTTACACTGCGACTGACTATTCCAAAAGTACCGGGATAATCGTTGCTAATGTTTTGAGTTAAGTCGCCTTTAGCCATAGCCTCGGCAACCCGTTCAATATCGCTGAAGCCGGTATCACAGGTTTGAATCAGCCTATTAATATCAACGATAATATCCCTGAAAACATACTCAAATTCTGTGTCATTACCGCGTTTTGAAAAATCACCAAGTGCGGTTGTCATACTGAGTCGACTAATTTCGTCACTAATATCCGTTAGTGCCTGTTTAACCTTATCAATGGATTGGGTTATTTCTGCATTTTCACCTGGAAAGCGATCAATGTCTCTGGAAAAATCTCCTTTGGCATACTGACTTATCACTTCGACTATCTGTTTATTGACCGTAACATGGACACCGACCACATCATTGATTTCATGTGCCATTTGACCAAAACTACCTGGGAATTTATCTGCCCAAATCAATTCGCTGATCATGCCCTCGGCATGTGCTTTAGCGACGATATTATGTGCTACGATAAATGTGTTTATTATTTTTTGCATTTTGTTCAGATGATAGATCAAGCTGGATTTATCTCCAGTCTTGAGAATCAGTGCCTCAGAAAAATCACCCTTGGCAAATCTTTTCACTACGGCACAGGTATAAGCTGGTTCTCCGCCGAACTGCCTGAGTACCCCGTATGTAATGACAACACCAAGTAATATGCCCAAACTCAGGGTAACAATCAAAACCATCAACAATAGTATCGTGACAGAACGTATACGTTGTTCAGCGAAAATCTCATCTGTTTTATTGTGCTGCTCAATAAGTGGAATCGCTTTATCAATCGCTTTTCGATGAGCCTCATAAGCCGACTTAACGTGTGGTAAGATTATATTGAGTGTATTGTCATTTAAAGTATCGCGATCAGATTTTTGTATGGCTGGTATGACGTTTTGAAAAACTGTCTCATAGAAGTCCATTGCTGGTGCGTGAGCTTGTTCGAGAAAAGCCAGCTTCAGATCAGAGCCTAAGTTTTGCTGAAGCCAAAACGTATGACGTTTTTCATAGTCATCTTTTAGACGTTTAAGTTGTTCAATCTTTTTGTTTTTTTCATTACTATCCACTTCATTGATTAGTTGCATTGTGACTAGATAAGACTCAATGATATATTCGGGTGGTGGCAAAATGTCGGCAATCAGGTCTTTACCTAAAACTATCCGTTGATAGAGATGACCATTGATTTTAAGCTCATCCAATGCTTTAAACGACAAACCTCCATAAACGAGAAGACCTAATGTAAATGCCGCAATCAACAGCGTAAAGCGAGAAGAAAGCTTAAGGGAATGTAGTCTGTTCATGAGGTCATCCAAAATAGTGTTAGTTTAAGTTGAGGTTATGAGTCACTAAGACTTTTCCAAGTAGTGCCTCAAATTGCTCAATAGGTACTGGCTTGCTGAATAAATAACCTTGAAAGAGTTGACATTCGCTCTGCTCTAAAAAAGCATATTGGGCTTCCGTCTCCACGCCTTCGGCGATAATTTCCATATGTAGTTTTTTAGCCATAGTAATAATAGTCTCTAGGATGACGGTATCATCCGGATCGGTTGAAATGTCGCTGACAAAGCTTTGGTCGATTTTTAGTTGATCTAATGGTAATTTTTTTAAGCTGGAAAGTGACGAATACCCTGTACCAAAATCATCCATAGAAAATCGAACGCCGATGTTTCGGAGTACATTCAATTTGCAAATGGTATCGTCAATATTGTCAAGCACTAAACTTTCAGTAAGTTCCAGTTTAAGCCTGTTAGGGTTAATCGCGTGCTGATTGATAATCTGACTCACCTGCGCTACAAAATCTGGCTGATAAAACTGGCGAGAGCTGACATTAACGGCCAGTTGAAAATTTTGAGTATACGCACTGGCTTCCCAGATTTTGATCTGTGCACACGCCCTATTGAGCACCCATTGTCCAATGGGTAGAATCAAAAGAGTTTCCTCAGCCAGCGGGATAAAGTCAGTTGGCGATACTAATCCACGTAACGGATGTTGCCAGCGAATAAGCACTTCTGCACCAATGATCTGTCGGTTATGGTTAACTTGCGGTTGGTAATAGAGTACTAATTGATTGCTAGCCAGTGCTTGGCGTAAGTCATCTTCCAGTGCAGCGCGAGTATTGATGGTAATTTGCATTTGCGGATCGAAAAAGCACAGCGTATTACGACCCAGTGCTTTGGCGTGATACATGGCAATATCTGCCTGCTTTAACAGTTCTTCAAGCGATTTTTTTTGACCGATAAATAAAGTGGCACCAATACTCGATGTGCTGTGGTAATCATGTCCTGCAAGTAGATAATTTTGATTGAGTGCTGTCAAAATTTTATTGCCAATAGCTTTGGTTTGAGTTGCTGCCTCAAGGGTTTTATCACTCAAATCTTCTAGCATAATAACAAATTCATCGCCGCCCAGACGAGCTACGGTATCGCTTTCACGAACACATGATTCAAGACGCTGTGCAACGTGTTGTAATAATAAGTCGCCCATGTCATGACCAAGGGTATCGTTTAGCGTTTTGAAATTATCCATATCAATAAATAGCAACGCACCTTGGTGTCCGTTACGATGGCTTGCCGCCAATGCCGGCTTTAAACGATCTTGGAGCAATCTTCTATTAGGCAATCCAGTCAGTGGATCGTAAAAAGCGAGGGATTCAATTTTTTCAACCGCTTCTTTGCGTAAGGTAATATCGCTGAGCGTAGCAACATAATTAGAAATGATGCCATGTTGATCCTTTACAGCAGTAATACCCAACTGCTCGGGATAGATTTCACCACTCTTACGTTGGTTCCATATTTCACCCTGCCAAGCACCCGTGCGATTGATACTCTCCCACATAGCGGCATAAAAGTTTTTATCGTGTTGTTTCGATTGGAGTATGCGAGGATTTTTGCCTATAAGCTCTGCGGCTGTGTAACCGGTAATGCAAGTGAAGGCAGTATTAACACGGAGAATATTGTTTTTGGCATCGGTTATCATGATGCCTTCTTGAGATTCAAAAGCAGTCGCCGCGATGCGAAGTTCAACTTCAGTTTTTTTATGTTCAGTAATGTCAACATTTATACCGAGCATTCGTATTGCGATTCCCTGTTCGTCAAAAAACACCTTTGCAGCAGCTTTGATATGACGAACTTCGCCTGTTGGCCAACAGACACGAAATTCTGTATCGAAAGTTTTTTCACCGGACACTGCCGCCTCAACTTCTCGGTTTCCTCGATCAAGGTCTTCTGGATGCACAGACTCTCTCCACGCATCTCCTGTGCCAGAAAAATTGTCACGACATCTATGGTAAAGCTCATACATCGAATCATCCCATATCAATTCTTGGGTGATTAGATTCCAATCCCATATACCAACGCCATTGTGGATAGTCGCTAATGACAACCGCTCCCCGTGGTCTCGGAGTGCTTCCTCATAGCGCTTTTGCTTCGTAATATCACGAGCTGTGGCAAACACGCCTTCAATTTGCCCCGTGGCGTTTCGATACACCGTTGCATTGTAAAGTACATCAGTGAAATGACCATCTCGATGCCGGATGGTTAATGGGTAGTCGCTTATAGAGCCATCGTTGAAAACCTTTTGATATCCAGCGCGAGCCGCTTGTGGATTGACAAAGTAATCCGAAAAATCACTGTCTTGCAATGCTTCCCGCGACCAGCCTGTTGCAAAGATAGTCGCGTTGTTTAAATCCATGATTTTTCCCTCTTTGTTAATCGTAACCAATGGATCGAGGCTTGCTTCTATCAGGCTGCGGTTGTAATGCATCATCTGATGTATGCGATGATTCTGACGTACTAAAGAGGCGGTTGTTCCTGTTAACAGCAGCCCTAATACACCTAGGAATGAAATCCAGCCTTCATATTTGTCCCATAGGTCGGCAATAGTAAAAGTGGGGGCATAATCAAAAGGAGGCATCCGCAATTGTCGCAATACATCTTCTACACGACTATAGTCTGAGGGTATTGTAAAACCGTGCGTTTTCAGAGAACGAGCCACATCACTGTCAGATGGCAAGGAAAGTAAAGCGATAGCCAAACGCTTAGCTATCTCTTCATCAAGCAGAGGCATGACTGCCACGGGCCATTCTGGATACAATGACGTGGAGATCATATAAGGAAAATCCAGTACACTTTCATTGTGTATCACCTTGATACGAGCTATGTCGAGTTTACCCTCTCGAACCATTGTTTCAAGTATGCCGGAACGAACAAATCCTACGTCTGCACGACCATCAAGTACTGCGTTCACAACAAGGTCATGGGGCATTCCAGTGAATAATAGATTTTTTTGATCCGGCAAGGGTATACCAGCCTCAAATAACTCAAAAGCTTGCATCTGATAACCACCTAATGAATTGATGGTGACAGCAGCAATTCGTTTACCGGCAAGATCACCCAGAGAATTGATTTGAGTGTTTACGTTAAGCGTAAAAATGACTCCCCCGAAATTTGCAAGTTTATGCTTGTCGTCTACTGACGTTTGAGTCACCAGTGGTGCTGATAATTTATCGCGATGCCTAAGTAAAATGTAATGTCCTGGATTAGTTAACACCACATCCACTTCCTTTCTCGTTACCGCTACATCTAGCTCTGGATAACCATAAAGTTTCAGCTCAATCTGACGACCCATCACAGTTTCTAAATAGGTGGCCAGTGATTGCCATTCCGCACTGATTTGTTCTTTAGGTCGCACGATAAGCACACCAAACCTAAGTGGATCTTCAGCAAAAACGGATACTGACACTATAAGAAGAATCCAACCTACTGCTAATTTGGCAAAAAATATTTTACATAGCATTACGTGTTGTTATTACAATCCTGTCACAAAAATTAGCTCGAAATAGCAGATTACGTTCTTTAATAAACCACACAATCTATCACGTCATTTATAGCAGCGGCGGTACGTTCAAGCTCTAAATTAAGTCCCTAAAGATAGATCAAATGATTTCTGATATGCCACCTATAAATCGGAAACCATTATACTCGATGCTCAAGTTTTTAAGTTTAAAAAAGTAGCAAGTAAGCTAAAGGTTATGATTCTCCTCCCATATTTTAGGCCACGACTTAAGATAGAAAGAATTATAAAAAAGTGAGAAAATATGGAGGTTGTACGAAAAAAGAATACAACAGAATTTAAGACGAAAGTAGTAATTAAGGCTATCAAGTAACAGAAAACCATCAATGAATTGACATCGGAATATAGCATCCATGCTACGCAGATTAATCTGTGGAAGAAACAGGCGTTGGCGGAAATTATATTGACATTCTCGGTCAAACCGGAGAAAGCTAGCGTCGGGTGCATAAGCATTAGCGTCATTTACTAACAACCCTTGTCAGGTGCTTAGGCGCTAACGCTTATGCACCCGACGCTGCTAAATAAATGAGCTAACGTCATCTCGGCAGGGATTCGCTTTCGCGATCTACCACTCGAGCAACTCGCTAGTGCGCGATAGCGAATCCCTGTTGGAATGACGGCTTAATCGCAATAATTTTAGAGGGGGCTGAATAGACAAAAACTTATGTTTTCCTACTTATCCTCCCATTCCGTAGGCTTCAATGAACCCACAACAGATAAAGGATCACCCGTCTTTGCAAGACAATCTTTTTTGCGACATCACCAAAGGCAAGTCCACTGACTACAATCGGTTCATCATCGCTGACATGAACTGTGCAAACTGATTTCCAGATTGCCCAGTCCGTAGTGAGGGGGCTTTAACTCACTTTCCGCTGATCAATGCGTCAATCATGTTGGTTTTACTACTGAACAACGTATCGTGTTATTTTTCGACATAAGTTATCGGTTTGTAATTATCTGCGTAGCATTAATTAAATAATAAGGGGGCTTTGTTCTTGCCTATATGCAGGACATGTTTACGAATACGCTGACTGAGTTGTTTGTGAGTTTCTGCACTGTCTGAAATTATGGTATGGGGAATAGGAGAGCCTATCTTAAATTCTATTTTTTGATTGTTTTTGTTAAACATTTCCTTAAACAACAACATGGTGGCAAGCGGTTTGTAAAGCATTGACAAGGTGTAGAATGTGACAGAGTTCTTGGCTTTTATGTGAATAGGTAAAATAGTACAGCAGTTTTTTTTTGCCAGCCTGATGAATCCGGTCTGCCATTCACCATCACGGATGCCAATAGGTGTTATACGGGACACTTCACCTGCAGGGAAAATAATGAGAGCTTCCTCATTTCTTAAAGCTCCCATCATGGCTTTATAACTGTCTTTCAGATTTTTCTTGTCTGATAGCACCTCAACAGGGAGAAACACAGATTGCAAAGGCTCCACGTTCAATAGCAGATGATTTGCTACGATGCGCACATCCGGGCGAATCGAGCGTATAAGCTGTACAAGCGCTAAGCCGTCCAGTGTACCGATCGGATGATTGGCGATAATTAATAGTCGACCTACCGGCGGTATATTTTCGAGGGAGCCAGCGCTAATTTTGTAGCTGAAGTTTAAGTCATGAAGCAACTTGTCAAGAAAGGCATAATCATCCAAATGCTGGTTTTCACGAATTACGTTATTACAATCATCTTCATGTAGTAGCTTCTTTAAGAGATTTAAAACCAATTTATTTTTACTGAACAGTTCAAACTTAGGGTAGGTTTCTTTTAATAATTTTTCTGTATCAATCATTTATTAGTTGTAATGGTTTGAGGAAAGATGAATCAACAGCAAGATGATGAGCCAAGTTTATGAATTCTAATAAGCTCCGAGCATGTGCGTGGGTATTTTGATACAGTAAGTTATCCAGCACAATTAATTTCTGTAAGTCAACTTAACTTTAATGCGTTTATTGCTTCCGCTATTAACCACTCAATCTAGTAGTCTCATAAAGTATAGTTTTATTCACACAGTCATAACCTACCTGCAATCCCGCATTCCACCGTGTAAATAATAGACAATAACACACTTAATTTACATTTAGGGGTCATCATGGTCATCACACCCAATCGCTTCAGAGGCTGTAAAAGAGGTGTATTCGGAAGCAAAATCATGGTTTTTGACTCCAGCAGAGTCTACTAATCAAGCCATTGTTCCCGTCATAATGAGCGTAACTACTAATGAATGGAGTGCATGCTCCGTCTAAAGTCCTACTGTTGGTGCTGAACGTATTGACTTGCAGGCAGAGCCTCACTGCCATTAAGTTAAGCGATTTTTGTTATAATACACTGATTTGAATGATAGTTGGATATGGCTAAAAATAAATGTGCAGTTGAAATTACCCAAAAGCAGATTGAATCGGACGAATTTAAGTCGCGTCACCGCCACGACGACAAGGCGTTCACGCGGGAACGCCGCCTGCCCTTTGCCTTAATGATGGTATTGATCATGAGGAATAGTGTGAAATCGCTGCAAAACGTCGTCAACGAAGCGATAACGTGGCTAGACCTGCCACCCGTGACGGCCAGTGCTTATCCGCAGGTGCGGTACAAACTGAAGCACACGGCGTTCATTGAACTGAACCGGACCGCCGTGGTGGATAACCTGTACGGCGATGGCGATTACCAACGCTTCTGGGGCTTTCGGGTTCTGGCGGTCGGTCGATGGTTCCAAGCAGCTGTGTTTTCAACCACATGAAGCAAGGATTCCATTCGCTCATGTAGCTTTGGGTGTTGGTTAAGGCGGCTGATAAAAAGCTGATCTTTGTTTGTGTCCATGGGCTAAGTCAAGTTAAATAACGGTATTTTAAGCATCCCCACACTTTTAATCACACCCTATGGGGGGGCTAAACGATTACCCATTGATTATTTGTAGTTATTGAAGTTTATTGGGTGTTTGATTGCAGGATTTAGGTATACTCTGGATTAAGGCATTTCGATAGCCTAGTCCAAGGCTGATGGCAGTTACAGTAAATTGCTAAAAGCCATCGCCAGTCTGGATTTGCTAATCATTGATGATTGGGGATTAGAACCTTTAAATACAGCCACCCGAAATGACTTACTGGAAATAACGGATGATCGCTCTCAACAATCCGCAAACATCCTTCTTTCACTCCGAGTATTTTCGATTGTACTTATGAGTTGAATCCACGATTTATTTTATAGAACAATGCGCCACCAATCAAAATCATCGGCGTAGACAATATTTGACCCATAGTAACCCAGCTCAGTAGTACATAGCCTAAGTGCGCATCGGGCATTCTGTAAAATTCGACAAAAAATCTAAATACCCCATAAAGTAAAATGGCGAGCGTAGTTGTTGCCATTGCTGGTCTTGATTTTTTAGTGTAAATCCAAAGAATAATGTACAAAATAAAGCCTTCTAATACGGCCTCGTATAATTGAGAGGGATGTCTAGGTAAATCGCCACCGTTGGGAAAAATCATTGCCCAGGGCACATCGGTTGGTCGCCCCCATAACTCTGAATTTATAAAATTACCTATTCGACCCGCACCTAATCCAATAGGGGCAAGTGGCGCAATAACATCGGTAAGTTGCCAAACAGAGCAATTAATTTTTTTACCAAAAAACCACATGGCGATAAAAACACCCAACATGCCACCATGAAAAGACATGCCACCCTGCCAGATTTTGAATAGAATTATGGGGTTGTTCAGAAATTCATTAAAATTATAGAAAAAAATATAGCCAACTCGCCCCCCCAAAATGACACCTAATGCACCATAGGTCACCAAGTCTTCAATGGCCTCCGGCTTAATAATTGACCAAGGCTGTTTAGCCCGTTGTTGTCCTAAAAAGTAAACAGCAACAAAACCAATTAAATACATAAGGCCGTACCAATGGACCTTAATTGATCCTAAGTTAAGTGCAACGGGGTCTATATGTGGATAAGTAAGCATAGTTATACATCCAAATTCGTAACATCTAAGGCATTTTTGACAATAAAGTCTCGACGTGGCTCGACAACATCGCCCATTAATGTTGTAAATATCTCGTCAGCTGCAATCGCATCTTCAATTCTAACCTGTAACAAACGACGATTATTGGCATCTAATGTAGTTTCCCAAAGTTGCTCGGGATTCATCTCCCCTAAACCTTTATAGCGCTGGATATGTTGACCTTTTTTAACCTCTTTCATCATCCATTCAAATGCTTCTTTAAAGGTTTTTGTCTGTTGGGTCTTTTCGCCCATTTGGACATATGAATCATTGCCGAATAAGCCCATAGTTTCTTGTGCATATTGAGCAATTTGCTTGTAATCCTTGCTATTGAAAAAGCTTGCTTGCAAGACAAATGACTTGGTAATGCCATGCAAACGTTTATTGATGACCGCACTGAATTCATTTTCTTTTTTATAATCCAGCGCTATTGAATAAATCGCTCCCGTAACATTTTCATTCAATTGCTTTTGAATTTTTTCAAACCAGCCCTGTAGGTTTTCTTGATTATTTTTATAGTTATCATCTACAACTTCCATATACGCTAAATGCTCGAGAAAAGCACTGTCATAACGTCTGAATAGTCGCTCTGTTATACTAGCAATGTTTGTATATTCTTTCGCTAATTTTTCCAATCCTTGACCTTGAATAGGTGGCGCATTTTCAAACGTAAACAACTGTGCTTTATCGAGTGCCAGTTGTATCAGGTATTCATTTAATTCAGTGTCATCTTTGACGTAATTCTCCTGCTTGCCTTTTTTGACTTTATATAAGGGTGGCTGCGCTATGTAGATATACCCTTTTTCTATAATTTCAGGTAACTGGCGGTAGAAAAAAGTTAGCAATAATGTTCGAATGTGCGAGCCATCGACATCCGCGTCAGTCATAATAATAATACGGTGATAGCGTAACTTGGCTAAATTGTATTCATCTTTGCCAATGCCACAACCTAGCGCAGTAATCAATGTTCCAACTTCTTCAGACGAAATCATTTTATCAAAACGCGCTTTCTCTACATTCAAGATCTTACCTTTTAAAGGCAAAATAGCTTGGGTTCTCCGATCGCGACCTTGTTTAGCAGAACCTCCCGCTGAGTCCCCTTCCACCAAAAACAGTTCTGACAATGCAGGGTCTTTTTCTTGGCAATCGGCTAGTTTGCCGGGCAATCCAGCGATATCTAATGTTGTTTTACGTCGTGTCATTTCACGCGCTTTACGTGCAGCCTCGCGTGCACGAGCAGCATCGATTATCTTACCAACAATTGCTTTTGCAATTTGTGGCTTTTCTAATAGAAACTCTTGTAGTTTCTCGCTCATAGTGGACTCCACGAGCGGCTTTACTTCCGAGGACACCAACTTATCCTTGGTTTGTGAAGAAAACTTAGGATCAGGGACTTTAACAGACAATACCGCTGTTAAGCCTTCTCTAGCATCATCTCCAGTTGTGGCAACTTTTTCTTTTTTTGCTAAGCCATTCGTTTCTATATATTGATTGATGGTGCGTGTTAATGCACCTCTAAAGCCGGCCAAATGACTTCCGCCATCCCGCTGTGGAATATTATTTGTGTAGCAAAACACATTTTCTTGATAAGAGTCATTCCATTGCATAGCTACTTCTACGATGACACCTTCTTTCTCCGCGTTGAAATAAAATACTTCAGGGAATAATGGAATTTTGTTTTTATTCAAATGAACAACAAAAGCACTAATCCCTCCTTCAAATTCAAAAACATCTTCTTTATCAGTACGTTCATCGTACAAGCTAATTCTTACACCTGAATTTAAAAACGATAGTTCTCTCAAACGTTTTGCCAAAATATCATAATGGAATTCAACATCCGTGAATGTTTTTGAGCTGGGTTTAAAGTTTATTGAAGTCCCTGATTTATTTGTTATACCTACTTGCACTAAGGGAGCGAGCGGCTCTCCCATTTGATAGATTTGCTTGTAAACTAAGCCATTTTTATGGATTTCGAGATTCAATTCTTCTGACAAGGCATTGACCACCGAAATGCCGACACCATGTAATCCACCAGATACTTTATAGGCGTTATCATCGAACTTTCCGCCTGCGTGTAGTACCGTCATAATGACTTCAGCTGCTGATCTCCCCTCTTCTTCGTGTATATCTACAGGAATACCTCTGCCATCGTCTGCCACAGTGACAGAACCATTGCTATGAATAATGACTTTTACCTCTTTACAATAGCCAGCTAAAGCTTCATCAATTGAATTATCAACAACCTCAAACACCATATGATGCAAACCCGTTCCATCATCAGTGTCTCCTATATACATCCCAGGACGCTTTCTAACCGCATCCAGTCCCTTTAAGACTTGAATATTTGTACTATCGTATTGATTGTTTTTGTTATTCATTTATTTTACCGATTTTCCTATTTATACTTAATGTTCCACGTGGAACAGCTTTGTTAAAAACCCAAGCAAGGTTTGATGTGCCCGTGTTCCATGTGGAACACTTTAAAAGTCGATATTTTGTTTAAATCACCAAAATCACTAAACTCGTTAGTTGTTATAAATGTCTGACAGGACAATGAAGAAAGAAAGCCGAGTAAACTTTTACGAAATTCATTATCCAATTCAGCAGCAAAATCATCTATTAAAATACATGCGGGATTCGTGTCCCCTTTAGTTAAAAGCTGAATTTGAGCGAGCTTGAGACTTAAAATAATTAATTTTAACTGACCTCTCGACACAAAATCTCTCGCTAAACGATTATCTAGTTTTAATAAGAAATCGCAACGATGTGGACCGCTATGCGTAAAACCATAGCGCAGGTCTTTTTCTATGTCTCGCCGCAATACGTCCTCAAAATTAAGTGCGACATCCCAACCGTCAACAAACTCAATATCAATAAGATTAATTGGGAGAAAATGTTTAATAATTTCAAAGAAAATCGGTCTAAATTTTTGCAAATAATTTGATCGAGATTTGTTGACTATTGTACCGTAATAAACAACTTCTTTATCCCAAATATGAAGTAGATGGGATTGCTTAGCTTTTAATAAAGCATTGCGATGGGAAATAGCTCGCTTATAGGTTCGCCAAGCAGTAAGAAATGATTTGTCATCATTAAAAACCCCCCAGTCTAAAAACTCTCGTCGTAGTTGAGCGCCGCCATCAAGTAACTCATAGCTTTTAGGATGAATTAGTTGTGTGGGTAAGATATAGGCCAAATCTGACTTTTGCTGATTAGCCTGCTGATTGATACGGATGTCTGCATCTTTTCCATCCAATTGAATGCCAACTTGTAAATTACAGCCATCTGACTGCAATACTTGGGCAGAGACAATCAGATGACTCGCGCCGAAATGAATCACCGACTTGATTGAGGTAGAGCGAAACGATTTAGCTCTACCTAAAATGAAGATGGCTTCAAGCAGTGAACTTTTACCGCTGGCGTTATTGCCAATAATAAAGTTGATGCCTGGAGAAGGGTGGATAGACTCTTTTAAAATATTTCTGACATGGTGGATGTCTAGCTTTAATAAGCTCATGGCGAATTTTTAAAGTCGCATCGGCATCACAATAAATTTATAACCGCAATCAGTGGGTTCATCAATGAAGCAACTACTCAGGTTTTGCGCAAAGCTTATTAATGCGATATCCGCATCAATGTTTGAAATAGCATCTAAGAAATACTGAACATTGAACGCGATTGAAAATCCCTCTTCACTAAACTCAATCGGCAACTCTTCTTCGGCTTCATCATGATCAGGATTATGAGCACTCATTCTGAGGGTATCAGCGCTGATATCAAAGCTAATGCCTTTAAATTTCTCATTCGATAAAATAGCAACGCGCGTTAACGCATCTTTTAAAATTTGTTTCTGTATCTGAATGGGGTCGAAAAAGTTTTGTTGGAATACTTTACTGAAATCGGGATATTTAGCATCAACTAATTTTGCAGAAAAAATTAAATTATTAATAAACACCCTAAGGTTATACGCCGAAAATTCAATTTTCAACGAAACATCAGAGTTTTCTAGTAGACGTACCAGTTCTAATACGCCTTTTCGTGGGATGATTATTCGCGCCTCAAAACCAGTTGATTCATCTAATTGATCTTCATAAATTGATAACCGATGACCATCTGATGCGACTAACTTTAGTTTACTATTGGACACATTGACAAGTAATCCGTTTAGATAATAACGGACATCTTGATTTGCCATGCAAAAAATAGTTTTGTCTAGGCCCTTCTTGAGTTTGCCTGAGTTAATTGAAAACTCATTTTCAAAAGGCATCTCAGCGAATTCGGGGTAATTTTCAGCCGGTAGACACGATAATAAAAAACGACTCCGATTGGATAGTATTTTGACTTTATCACCTTGAAGCTCAAACTTTATTTTTGCAGCCGTGGGCGATAATCGACAGATATCAAAAAACTTTCTTGCCGGGATAGTAATAGAGCCTGATGAGCTAGATACCACTTTAATTTTTGCGACAAGTTGTATTTCAAGATCTGTTCCCGTAAGAGTTAAATCCTCCCCATCAAGAACGAGTAAAACATTAGCAAGAATTGGCATCGTTTGCCGTTTTTCAATCACACTAACAATTTGCTGCAAATGGATTAAAATTTCTTCTCTAGTTGTTGTAAATATCATAGTGTTATCGTTAAGAAAATAAATTTGATGAAAGCTACGTTTGATTTAAAAATCAGACGGGTTGAGTTTTTGTAATTACTTAGGATGTTACCAAATTGCATTAAGAGAACGCCAGCTTTCTGATGCGAATTAAACGATAACACGTTTTTGGCAGTAAGTCCCATGATGTAAAATATAATTTAATCAAAGCATTAGAGGTAAAAAACATAATCCCCTTGTTGCATTCTACGTAACCGTTTACCCCCAGATAAACTCTCAAATAGCTCAAAAATCGGGTAGTTCCTACAAATCAATGCAGTTTGATTTTTATCAAGGTGTTACCGACCAATACTTCGGACAGTTTTAAGCAGCTATAGCCCCGAAGTTACAAAGC
>CANNKG010000112.1 GCA_947505105.1 Methylococcaceae bacterium
ACGATTCAGTCGTCACAACTTTTGAAACTTACATGCAAGATGCCAGTAAAATTCTTTGCGTTATGGATAAATTGCGCAGAGATTTTGCGGTTGCCGTGTGATTCATTCAAACTCGGGCAGGATATTATTTATCTGAGAAACTATATATAGAAAGTAGTCTTTCAAATAGGGGTTCTGACGGTACAGTGTTTAGTTCAATAAATAAAGATGAGTTAAATGCTGTTCCGTTTGTTGCGCCCAGTAATTTGCTTATTAAGGACTTTGAAGAGTTACTACACTCAGTTGACCAAAAAGTTGAAGTTTTATTAAAAGAAATAGAAACTTTAGAACAAACACGAAACGCACTTCTCCCCAAACTCCTCTCCGGCGAAATCAAGCTGAACGATTTGTAATTATTCAGATTTGGCTTTTTCATCCCCTTCACCCCAACCCTCCCCCCCCCCCGCAGGGAGAGGGAGATTTAAGCAGCCTCTACGGGGAAATGGGATTTTATAGATACCATGATGTCTTTTTTATTCATTTATCGCCTATAATGGATACCATTATGTCCATTTTATGAATTAATCATGCGTCGATTGTTATTGTTGGATGAGGCGGAGGTGCAGCAGGCGTTTGCTGCCCATCTGCGTGGCCTGCGTGAACAGGCGAAATTGTCGCGAGAGGCGCTGGCCGAGCGGAGCAGTGTGCCTGCTGCGACCATCAAAAAGTTTGAACGCACGGGGCAGATTGCTTTTCGGCAGTTGCTGCTGCTTTGGCAAAGCCTGGATGATTTACAACGTTTGTATGCCTTGACTCAGCCCGCAAGCAAGGGCGCTACGCTGCCCAGTTCGATAGATGAAGTCCTGAGCGATGAATTTTAAGCCCATCCAAAAGCTAACCGTGAGCCGCACCTTGTCAACAGGTGATTCGGTAGCGGTGGGAGTGCTGGCACAAAATCGCCAGGGGGTGTTTTTCCAATACGATGCCGATTACCTGGAGCGCTATGGTAACCTGTCGCCGTTTACCTTAAAGCCGAGCACGGAATTACAGCGGGCGCCCGCTACGCCACATCAAGGTATTCACGGAGTGTTTGCCGATTGTTTGCCCGACGGCTGGGGGCTGCTGTTACAAGATCGGGTGTTTCGTCAGCGGGGTATTTTGGCGGCACAAGTGACCGCGATGGACCGGCTGGCATTTGTGGGGCATAACGGTATGGGGGCGCTAAGTTTTGAGCCGGTAGCGGATTGGCTGCCAGACACGAGCGAGGCGATTGATTTGGCGACCTTGGGTCTCGAGGCGCAGGCGCTGTTTGAGGGGGAAACGGTGGATGTGCTAGTCGATTTGGTCGCGGTAGGCAGTTCGGGTGGAGCCAGGCCCAAGGCGCAACTGTTTATGTCGCCGGATCAACCGCACCACTGTAGGACACGCGCACAGCCGGGCGATGAGGCGTGGTTGGTGAAATTCACTGCGCAGAATCTGCCGTTGGGGCATGAAGAGGGTTTATGCGAAGCGGCGTATTTGCAGTTGGCGCAGCGGGCGAAGCTTGAGCCGCCCGAATGGCAGTTATTGCAGGTGCCTACGCGCAGGGGGCGCCGTTCATGGTTGGCGGTAAAACGCTTTGACTGGCTTAGGTCTGCTGGGCATAAGGCCGGGCGTTATCATTTGCACAGCGCCTGTGGTTTGTTGGATGCCGATTTTCGTAGCCCCAGTCTGGATTATGCTGATTTGATTAAGGCCAGCCGACAGCTGTGCAAATCGCCTGCGGTGGGGCAACGGCAATTTCGTCGGGCGTTGTTTAATTTGTTTGCCTGTAATCAGGACGATCACAGTAAAAACTGGGCATTTTTGCAGGATGACAGCGGCGCTTGGCGCTTGGCACCGTTTTACGATGTGACCTTTAGCCCACATCCCTACGCCGAACATGCCACCGCATTTGCGGGTTTTGGTAAAAATCCACCTCTTAAAGCCATACAGGCGCTGGCCCGCCATGCCGGGTTTGCCAATTGGAAACTGGCGCAGCAAGCCATTACGGAAATCGTCGAGGTCGTTGCAGGCTTTGCTGACGTTGCCAGGGAGTTGGAGGTTAAAACAGAAACGATAACGCTGATGAAGCAGCGATTAAACGCGATTTGGCAAGCCAATAAGGCTTTGCTTGTCTCTTGAAACTGAAACGCTCTAAGGACAGCCCATGATCTTTGAAGACCAACTAGAACAACTCTGCCTCGATTGGTTTCAAGCCATCGGCTATGACTATGTGAATGGCTATACTATTGCCCCCGATGGCGAACACCCGGAACGCGCCGATTATCGCCAAGTGGTGCTCTTTGACCGCTTACTCGGTCAGTTACACAAAATCAACCCGCATATTCCACTCGACGTATTAGAGCGCGTGTCCCGGCAAATCGCCAAAGCGGAATTCCCGGTTTTAATAAAAAGCAACCATGCCTTTCATCGCCTTTTACTAGAAGGCGTAAAGGTGGATTTTAAAATCGACGGCGAAGCAAAAACCGACTACGTGGCCTTGCTGGATTTTGCCACGGTCAGCAATAATCAATTTTTGGTGGTGAACCAATACACGCTTGCCGGTAATAAAGGCCATCGTCGCCCGGATGTGTTGGTGTTTGTCAATGGCTTGCCGTTGGCGGTGCTGGAGTTGAAAAATCCGGTCGATGAAATGGCGGATATTTGGTCGGCTTATCAGCAGTTGCAGACCTATAAAGAGGAAATCAGCGATTTATTCATCTTTAACGCGGCACTGGTCATCAGCGATGGTTTGCATGCGCGAGTCGGTTCGCTGACCGCCAATAAAGAGCGGTTTTTACCCTGGCGCACCGTTGCCCATGAAGCGGATCAGCCGTTGTTTGAATACCGGCTGGAAACCTTGGTGAAAGGCTTTTTTAAGCCGGAATTGTTTCTAGATTATCTGCATTACTTTATTTTATTTGAGCAGGATGACGGTCAGCTGATTAAAAAAATTGCCGGTTATCATCAGTTTCATGCGGTACGCGAGGCGGTAAAAGCGACGGTCATTGCCGCGCAACCGGTAGGCAACCATTCAGCGGAGCCTCGGGCGGATTATGCTCAGCGGGTCGTGCCGGGTTCGGGTAAAGCGGGCGTGGTGTGGCATACCCAGGGTTCGGGTAAGTCGATTTCGATGGTCTGTTATGCCAGCAAGTTATTGGCGCAGCCGGAAATGAATAACCCGACCCTAGTGGTGGTGACCGATAGAAATGATTTGGACGGTCAGTTGTTTAATACTTTCAGCATGGCGGTCGAAACCTTGAAACAAACACCGGTGCAGGCTAGTGACCGCGACGATTTGCGCGAGATGTTAGCGGCACGACAAGCGGGCGGGATTATTTTTACCACGATCCAAAAATTTGCCTTGCTGGCGAGTGAAGCCAGTCACCCGGTATTGAGCAAGCGCCATAATATCGTGGTGATTAGCGATGAGGCGCACCGCAGCCAATATGGCGATAAAGCCAAGTTAAATGCTAAAACCGGGCAATATAGTTTTGGCTATTCAAAACATTTGCGCGATGCTCTGCCCCGTGCGAGTTTTATCGGCTTTACCGGTACGCCGATTGAAGCCCTGGATAAAGATACGCGCGCGGTATTTGGTGATTATGTCTCTATCTACGATATTCAGGATGCCGTGGATGATGGCGCAACGGTGCCGATTTATTATGAATCGCGCTTGGCAAAGTTAGATATCCACGCGGCAGACATCGAGGCTCTAAATGCCGAAGTAGACGAGGTGATCGAAGATGAAGAGGATATTGCCAGCCGTGAAAATACCAAATCGAAATGGGCAGCTTTAGAAAAGCTGGTCGGCAGTGCGCCGCGAGTGGCGCAAGTGGCTAACGATTTAGTCGGTCATTTTGAAACCCGCATTGCGAGCATGCCGGGCAAAGCCATGATTGTGTGCATGAGCCGTGATATTTGTGTGGAGCTGTATAACGCGTTGGTAGCGATTAGACCTGAATGGCACGATACTGACCCCAATAAGGGCGCGCTTAAAGTTGTGATGACCGGTTCCGCCGCTGACCGCGCCAAATTACAGCCGCATATTTATAACAAAACCACGAAAAAGTTATTTGAAAGACGCTTTAAAGATGCGGGCGACCCGCTGCAATTGGTGATTGTGCGCGATATGTGGCTAACCGGCTTTGATGCGCCGTGTTGCCATACCATGTATATCGACAAACCGATGAAGGGTCATAATCTGATGCAGGCGATTGCGCGGGTGAATCGGGTCTTTAAAGATAAACCCGGCGGCTTGGTGGTGGATTATATCGGTATTGCCAGCGAGTTAAAGCAGGCGCTGAAAACTTATACCGATTCGAAAGGTAAAGGCGCGCCGACCCTAGATACGCACGAGGCCTATGCCGTGCTGCTTGAAAAAATGGATATTGTACATGGCATGCTGAAGAGCTTTGATTATAGAGCATTTGAAACTAAGGCTTTGCAGTTACTGCCGGGCGCGATGAACCATATTTTAAGCTTGCAAGGCTGCAGTGGTGAATTAGACGGCAAAAAGCGCTTTTTAGATGTAATGACCGCCTTGAACAGTGCTTACAGCCTATGTTCCACTTTGGATGAAGTCGCACCGCTGAAAAAAGAAATTGCGTTTTTAGGCGCAGTCAAAACGGCGATCACAAAATTTACCACAGTCGATAAGCGCCGTAGCGATGAAGAGAAAAACTCGGCGCTGAAGCAAATTATCGATAATGCGATTGTCGCCGACGGTGTCGAGGATATTTTTAGTTTGGTAGGCTTGGATAAACCCAATATTGGCTTGCTCTCACCGGAGTTTATGGATGATGTTGCACGGCTGAAAGAGAAAAATCTGGCAGTCGATTTATTGGAGCGTTTGCTGCGTGATGAAGTCAAAGCGCGCATGAAAACCGACGTGGTGTCGGAGAAAAAATATTCTGAACGGATTCTCGAATCTTTGCGTAAATACCATAATCGCGCGATAGAAACTGCGCAGGTGATTGAGGAACTGATTGCGATTGCTAAAGATATGCAAGCGGATTTGGTACAAGCGAAACAGCTGGGCCTGAATCCGGACGAAATTTCGTTTTACCGCGCGTTGATTCAGAACGAGTCGGCAGTGCGCGAACTGGGCGACAACAACTTACGCGAGTTAGCCAAAGAAATTACCGAGCAACTGCGTAAAAGCACGACAGTCGATTGGGCCAAGCGCGATAGCGTGCGGGCCAGATTGCGGAATCTGGTCAGACGTGCTTTGCGTAAATGGAAATATCCGCCCGATAAAGCCGATGATGCGGTTGAGTTGTGTTTAAAACAGGCGGAGGTGTTGAGTGCAAGTTGGAGTATCGGCTGACATCATCCAACAATTCATTAGTGCAAAAACGGGTAACCGTCAGATCAAGTCTGCGCCAATAGCTGGTTATGATTTAAGAATTCAAGCATATCTTCGTTTTCTACCCGATGATAGATTTCTGCTACCGATAAAGTTAAGCCTATTGATTCAAAGGTGACCTCATCACCTAAAAAATAATGACTAGATCGCCAATCGTTACTTTGCCTGAAGACTTCAATATCGACACAGTCTTGTTCAATGATGAGATATTCTTGTAAGCTCGGTATATTGATATAGGACATTAATTTTAATGTTTCATCTATTCTACGCGTAGAACGAGAGAGCACTTCAACAATAATGGTGGGTTTATTTTTGTAATACACATTTTCTTTATCGTCTTCGCAAACCACCATCACATCAGGATAATAAAAATTACCGGTAGGTGTTTTCAATTTCATGTCCGATACGAAAGGCTCACAAGGTGAATTTTCTAAATAATTCCCAAACTTTCGATAAATGTTTCCAGAAATTCGTGCATGATTTTCACTAACGCCCGCCATTGCATATGCATAACCATCAATCAACTCATGTTTGACCTTGCTGGTAAGCTCTTGTCTTAAATATGCTTCTGCGGTTAATTGTAAATTTTGGCTCACAGCGGGCATTGTTTAACTCCTGATATATTGATGAGTAACTCAAAACACAGTGGATCACGCGCCTAAACTGATCGATTCAGCAAGAACAAGTTGCATTCAAGTTTTTATTCCGGTTCCGCGATGCAGTAAAAACAAACTGAACACTGTGAGCAACACTATAAATCCAGAAACCATGCCAAATGCCAAAGAAATATCAATGTCAGTAATGCCGATGAAGCCATAGCGAAACGCATTGACCATATAGAGAATTGGATTGCCCAAAGAGATCATCGGCCAATACCCCGGCAGCATCGACACCGAATAAAACACCCCGCCTAAATAACTTAATGGCGTCAGAATAAAATTCGGAATAATCGAAATATCGTCGAAACTATCGGCAAATACGGCATTGATAAAACCAGCAAGTGAAAACAAGGTCGCCGTCAACACCAACATCGCCGCTGCGATAGCGGGATGCTGCAAGGTAATCGCTGAAAATAGCATTGAAATCGTCGCGACAACAATGCCTACCACAATACCGCGCACAATTCCGCCACCAATGTAACCAGCCAGAATTACCCAATTGGCCACCGGCGCAACCAGCAATTCTTCAATATGATGTTGAAATTTGGTCGAATAGAAAGATGAAACGACATTGGAATAGGAATGATTGATCACCGACATTAAAATAACGCCCGGCACAATATAATCCATATAAGTGGCACCATTGACCGGACCAATGCGGTCGCCGATCAATTTACCGAAAATCAAGAAATAGAGGGCCGTCGTAATCGCTGGTGGAAGCAAGGTTTGCGGCCAAATTCGCATAAAGCGCCGCACTTCTTTGACTAAAATCGTATTAAGCGCTATCGAATAATTCATGAACCACTCTCCGCATGAGAAGTTCCGACAAGATCCAAAAACAGTTGCTCAAGACGATTCGATTTATTTTTCAGGCTAACCACGGTAATCGCACGATTCGAAAGTTCGGCAAATAATTTATTTAACCCTAATTCTTTGGGAACCGACACATCGAGGGTTTTCTCGTTGAGCCACTCAATCTCGAAACCATCAATTACCGGAGCTTGCTGCAGCGACTCGGCGATATCCAAAATAAAATGATTGATATGCAATCGACTTAATAAACTGGCCATATTCGAATGTTCAACAATTTCACCATTATTAATGATCGCAATGTTGCGACATAGACTTTCGGCTTCTTCGAGATAATGCGTGGTCAAAATAATCGTAGTGCCCTGCTCGTTCACTTCCTTTAACACTTCCCACATG
The DNA here is from genome assembly GCA_947505105.1 of Methylococcaceae bacterium. Lineage (GTDB taxonomy): Bacteria > Pseudomonadota > Gammaproteobacteria > Methylococcales > Methylomonadaceae > SXIZ01. Next base: position 7,234 of record CANNKG010000112.1, read on the forward strand.
GCTCGACGAATCTCGATATCCACCCCGGCGGTCGGTTCATCCAGAATCAGCAATTTCGGCGCATGCACCAGCGCCCGGGCAATCATGACCCGCCGTTTCATGCCGCCGGACAAGCGTCTGGACACCTGATCCCGTTTATCCCAAAGCTGCATTTGTTTAAGACAATGTTCGGTGCGTTGCAAGGCTAACTTACGCGGAATACCGTAATAGCCCGCTTGAGTCAGGATAATATTTTTAACGGTTTCAAACTGATTAAAATTGATTTCCTGAGGCATCACGCCAATGAAAGTTTTTGCCAATTCGCGTTGCCGCTGTAAATCATGCCCGAAAATCGATACCGAACCGCTGCTGGCATTCACTAGCGAACTGATAATGCCGATCGTGGTCGATTTACCCGCACCATTGGGTCCCAACAGGGCAAAAAAATCTCCGGCTTCAACATCCAGGCTGATGCCTTTAAGTGCCTCGAAACCGTTAGCATAGGTTTTTCTAAGATTATGTATTGATAGCGCTTTCATTTCAAAACCGGACATGAATCCTACATCGACTTGGACAGAGGAAACTTATTTCATCAAAAAGTTTAATGCTTATCATTTGAAAAATACCTGAATACTGCTACATTACCCACTGATCTTAACTAGGGAAGAACAGTGCTTAGCGCACTATTACCGTCAATGACGACGGCCAGCGAGTTTGATAATACCGTCAACAACCGTTGATTCTAACAGATATACATGTTTCAAACAGACAAATAGGATTTTACAGTGTCAAAATCATTGCCGGAAATCGTTGCTGCCATTGACTTAGGTTCGAATAGCTTTCATATGATTGTCTGTCGCCTAAACGACGGGAAATTACAAACCATCGACCGATTGAAAGAAATGGTTCGCTTGGCTTCAGGTCTCGATAAACGCAATTATCTGGATGATGAGACTCAAACTCGCGCACTTGCGTGTATGGAACGTTTCGGCCAGCGCATTCGAAATTTATCTCCCGAAAGCGTCCGCATCGTCGGCACCAATACCATGCGCACTGCCAAAAACGCCCAGGAGTTTATTGAGAAAGCCGAGAAAGTTCTAGGGCATCAGATTCACATTATCGCCGGCATTGAAGAAGCCCGCCTCATTTATCAGGGCGTTGCGCATAGTTTGAGCAGTAATGCCAATGTCCGTTTTGTGATGGATATTGGTGGCGGCAGCACCGAATATATCATCGGCACCGGCGACACTCCTCATACGAAAGAAAGTTTGAATATGGGCTGTGTTTCGGTTAGCAATGGCTTTTTCAAAAACGGTAAGATTTCAGCTTTGGCCTTCAAAGAAGCGGTATTGTTTGCCGAGCAGGAGCTTGAACCGATCCAGCAACGCTTTCATGCTCGACTTTGGGATGAGGCGATTGGGGCTTCCGGCAGCTTAAAAGCGATTGATAAAGTGCTTCAAGCCAGTCAATGGAGTAATAATGGCATCACTCTAGCGGGCCTTGAAAAACTGGTTGCCTATATTCTTCAACATAAAAATATTAAAGACCTTAATTTGCCGGAACTCGATGCCGAACGGTTGCCGGTTTTTGTCGGTGGCGTCGCGATTATTTACGCGACCTTCAAAATCTTGGGCGTCACGCAAATGACAGTCTCCGACGGTGCGCTTCGGGAAGGTTTGATCTATGACTTGGTGGGGCGCATTTATCATAGCGATGTCCGTTCCGAAACCGTAAAATTGCTCGCGGAACGTTACCATACCGAAGCCGCCCATGCGGAGCGCGTCAAACAAACCGTCCTGTATATGCTTGAGCAATGCAATATTTTTACGCGTGTCGATTCCGAACTGTTAACTCAATTCATGGCCTGGGCCTCGGATTTGCATGAAATCGGGCGCGATATTGCCCACCATCATTATCATAAACATAGCGCCTATATCATTGAAAATGCTGACTTAGCAGGTTTTTCCAGCCAAGATCAAAGCATCATCGCGGCCTTGGTCAGATGCCATCGACGCAAATTTGATCTCAAATACTTTCAAAAACTACCTTCACCCTGGAATGCTTACGCACCTTATTTATGTATTATTTTACGGCTGTCCGTGACTTTGCATCGAAGCCGGTATGATAATCATTTGCCGGATTTCAACATCAGCATTGACGGTTCCGAAATCAGCTTAAAATTCCCGAAAAACTGGCTGGAACAGGCGCCGCTCACCTTCGCCGACCTCAGATTAGAAGCAGATTACTTCAAAGCCGGTCATTTCAAATTGAAGTTTGAATAATTAGTTTTTATCTTGGCTTATTTGATAACATCATTCGCATAACGCCTCACTAAAACGTTATTTCCCGATGAGTATATTCAAGCTATTCCGCTTCATTTTATCGGCTCTACTGACCAGCTTTGTGTTAATCGGCGTCGCATTATCAATCACCCTGGAAGACGAACCGCTGCATGCACTAGATTGGCAACCGGATGTCTATCTAGCGCGCGACCTGTTCAAAAAAACGGCTGACGCCGCCCAACAAAATCTTGACCTCAATTTTAATCAGCTCGAAGTAAATCATGCACTCAACTCGATTCTGAACCGTTATTTCAACAGTAATACCCAAATAACCTTTGAACCAAACAATAGCGCCAACGTCGATACGTCGATAAAGTTAACCCGTGTCTTTATGGGAAAGTATCTTAATATCCGCTTCAAGTTAAACAATCATGATGGCGGCTTACGTATCACCCATTTAAAAATCGGCAAACTTCCACTTCACCCGATCATTGCCAATTTTTTGATCAACGTCACCCTCCAGCATTCGATGCTGAAGCACTACTACCTGTTAGCCAAACAACATATCCAAACCATTCAGATTGCTCATCAGGCAGTCAATATCCATTATCAGATCGATACCCTGACCACCCATTACGATACGAGCTCAAATCATATTGATGCGTCCATCCTGAATTTTTATCAACAACAGCTCGAACAAATTGTCAGTCAACACAATCCCAACCAACGTCTATCGCTCGCTGAACTCCTGCAACCCTTGTTCAAATTAGCCTATGAGCGTACAACAGTAGAAAATGCCATCAAAGAAAATATCGCAATTATTTATGCTGTCAGCGCATACGTAAACGACAACGAAATTCCTTTTTACGTTCCGATAAAAACCCTGCACTCGTCACAGTATCAATATCCAGTGTTTTTATACAAACGAACCGATCAAGCCAAACATTTTATGCTGTCGGCAACTTTGACCTGCACAGGCGGGGCCCAATTAGCCGATATTCTCGGTCAGGAAAAGGAGTTACGCGATGCTCAATCGAGCAGTGGCTTCAGCTTTATCGACATAGGTGCCGACCGTGCCGGCATGAAATTTACCGAACAGGCAATCAGAACTCCGAAAGAATTCCAAAAAAATATGGCCGAAATCAAGGATTATTCTAGTTTTATGCCCAATGTTCTCGATCTTCCGGAAAAACTCACTCACGCCCAATTTACGCGCCAGTTTGATTCGATCAACAGCAAGGCTTATAAAAAACTCATTCAGGAAATTGATACCCGGATCGAAGCATTACCGATCTATCCGAAAAAACATTGATCTTAAAGAAATAGGCCTTGAGCTTACAACCCCAATACCAAGAAATGAATGTCGATGATTATCTAAATTTTGAAATGTTATCTGACATCAAACATGAGTTTATCGATGGTCGTGTTTATGAAATGGCTGGAGTCAGCGCTAATCATGAAAGAATATCGGGTAATGTGAACCGAAAATTTGGGAATCATCTGGAAAGTTCGCCTTGTGAGCCCTTTGGCTCTGATATGAAATTAAAAATTAATTCAAATTTCTTTTATCCTGATGTGATGGTGGATTGTAATTTTGACAATTCAGAGCCCTACTATACGACAACCCCAGTCATTATTGTCGAGGTGTTATCCAAGTCTACACGAAAACCAGATGAGACCTTAAAGTTGTTGTCTTACATTAATGTCGCTAGCCTACAAGAGTATGTCATGATTGAGCAAGACTTTGTTGACGTACAAATCCTGCGAAGACATGAAGGATGGATCCCCAGACATTACTTTTTAGGTGATGAAATCACTTTTGACTCGATAGGCTTAACGTTATCTGTTGAAGACATCTATCATCGTGTTGATAACGATGATATGAAAGCCTTTTTACAAAAGGCTATTGAAGAATAAAACCAAACATCCCCTTTCACGGGGATGATTCTATGTAACTGTAATGGTGGGCAAGTAATCGTTGCCCACCTATATTTCACTTAATTCTTAAGACACACCCAACTTTACTTGTTGAAAGTCAAGCCTGGCGTTGGTGGTAACGCTGGCATAGCTTGTTTCGGGAACTCACCAGTCAATGCATTCAAGAATGCACTGATATCTTTCACTTCTTCAGCGGATAACTCTTTGCCTAACTGAGTCAAAGCCATCACTTTAATAGCGTCATCCAAGGTTGCAACCGATCCATTGTGGAAATACGGCGCAGTTAATGCGATATTGCGTAAGGTTGGGATTTTGAAAAAATGCTCGTCAGCCGGTTTTTTAGTCACTTCAGCAAGACCTTTATCTTTCTGGAAATGGTATTTAGCTTCCAGACCGCCATTGCTGTTGATCGGGAATTTTTGGAAGCCACCATCACCATTAAGTGCCGGGCCGCTGTGACAATGAACGCAACCTAATTCCGCCACTTTTTCCATACCGCGCACTTGTTGAGCAGATAAGGCAGACTTATCACCATTGACGTATTGATCATAAGGACTGTTTGGCGTAATCAAAGTACGCTCATAAGCTGCAATCGCTTTGGTAGCATTTTCTTTAGAAATGGTACCGGCACCAAAGGCCGCTTCAAAAGCTTCTTGATAGCCTTTGATCGATTTCAAACGCACTACCACGTCATCCCAGCTTTTCATACCCATTTCGATTGGGTTGGTGACAGGGCCCGCCGCTTGGTCTTCCAGACTAGCCGCACGACCATCCCAGAACTGAACCTTATTGAACGCGGCATTCCAAACGGTTGGCGCACTTCTGCCACCGGTTTGTCCATTCACGCCCATAGAATTCGGGCGATTATCTTCACCGCCCAGCATCGTGTTGTGACAAGATGCGCAGGCAACCGTGCCGGTCGATGATAAGCGCGGATCGTTATAAAGCATCTGACCTAACGCAACTTTTTCAGCAGTGGTAGGATTGTCAGCAGGCGCAGGAGCTTTTGTTGGCAACGCTTCCCAGGCACACGCGACTGAAACGGAACCAGCTAATGCCAATCCTGAAATCAGCATACGAATTTTTAACATACCATTCTCCAAATTAATTTTTTTTGTTGATAGTCGACTGATCGTATTCGATCAGAGCCCCCAAATTGTATGCTATGCAGGCGGCAAGGTAAAACCCAAATTTTAAACAGTTCAACCGAAATGACACAGAGATCGAAAATTAAGGATTATTCAGGGGGCTAATTCTTATACATAAATTCTATCAAGCGCGTGACATCATTCAATTCACCTACTGCAATTAGAGAATTGACCAGACTATGCATTTCTCTGACTCGATGCGCGGCTTTACTCATAAACTCCACGACTTCAGCGTTTAAAATATCATCCTTATAGCCTTTGACCGATACCAAAGAACAATGATAAAAAAACCGTTTCGAATGACGCATCGCCTCTTCGATAAATTCCTTTTTCAGTTCCGGCGTAGTTAATTCGAGATCCGTTTTGGTTTTCCAACCACTGATGACCCGATCGCTGTTGAATTCTTCGTAATAACAGTAAACACCGCAACTTAATAACTTTAACGGTCGATATTTGTCAGCGACCAGATCGCGCATGGCAACACTTAAGGTCGTCGCAATTTGCTGCAGAAATGACCAATCATTTTCTTCATGAAACGGCTTGCGGAGCGCTTCATTTTCTTCAGTATTGCCAATCGCCTGAATAATCCTGATCCCTTCCGCGTCATGACCAAGAAAGAACGGTAGTCCGGCAATATTATTAGTCAACCAGACACTCGCATGAAAGGAGTTATAGAGCTCCAGTTCATTGCGCCTGACCCCTGTGGTTTCACGCTTAATCTCGACCAATTTATCGGTAATAAACTGGTTAATACCTGGTTCTGCGTCTCTTTTGTTGCGCGCCAGCCCTAAAAAAATCAATTCTCCATTATGATCGACATTTTTAACCGTGTATTCAACCGCACTTAACTGTTGCTTTTTCTTGAAAAATTTACCACCACCCCCCAATTCCTGATTCCATTCAACAAACTCAATTAACACTTGATCCTTAATCGTAAACGGAAAATCGGTGTACGGAAGTTTAAGGCTTAAGCCTAGTAATGAAATATCGATAGTCTCCGCATCCACCACAATGTCGCCGTCTTTAAATTCGGTTTCAAGTCGCACTCGCGTGTTATAACTAAATCGAGGTTCAACCCGTTTCATTTTGAAGGAAATTGCTGAGTAACTCACCCCGCGTGCATGAATAAGCGGTTTAGAAAATTGGAGTTCCGGTAGATTCCAGCCAAAATCAATATTCTCGAAAACATTGGAGATATCAAGAATATTGGTCACGGAGGTCAAATTTGTAAATGAAGTTTTATATTCATCAATAATGTCGGCAAGCTTTTGACTGGCATACTTCTGAATGGCATCAAACAAACTCGGATCCGGCACCTTGACTTTGCGCGTACGAATCAATAAGACGCGCCATTGTTCCTTGGTTTTTAACCAGGCAATGATTTGTTTCGGCGATACTTTAGGTAAATCGGCACTGGTGAGATACTTTATTTCATCGTTTTCATACCAGACATACAAGGGTATCCGTGTGCCTTGTTTTTGATCATTAATATACTCATTAAAGGCATTCACGGATAATCGAGCATTCACTCGTTGCCCATCTGAAAAATCAATACAACTGACCGCTTCATTAGAGAGAAATGCGTGTTTTATACCTTCAGGATCACTGAAAATAATGGGATAAGGTAGAAAAATACAATAGAGGCGCTTGTAATACGAGAAGATGGTATTAAAAATCTTGTCGTTATTTTCCTCATATTTATTCGGAGTAACGAGCGTCTTTAACCATTGCTTGAACCACACCACAAATTCAGCATTTGCCTGATTCGAAAGCGCTAGAATAAGATGCTTGGCATGTGAAAACTCGTCAATCTGTAGAACTTCGTAAGGAATTTTTAGAAAGTACTCTTTGTTCAACTTGCTATGCATTGACGAAAAATCAAGGCGAATCTGATCACCTTCACTAATGACTAATTGCTTGGGAACGTTGATGCGTAATTTACTGGCTGAAATTTCACTCGTGGTCGCAGAAATTAAGCCGTTATGATTTTCCATCCTAAACGAAACCGGTAAAATCTTTTCCACCATCTTCTCAGTCGTCACCAATCCCTGATCAAAATTAAAAAATTGCGGGCGTTTTCTATCTACCAGAATAATGGGTTTAATACGCTGATTACCAGCCTCATTAACAATTTCATTAGTCATTGTCTAATAACATCCAAAAGAAATTAATTTCGTTCTTTCCCAATAAAGCTCATCAAAAACTTCATGGACAGGATTGAGAATAATCTGAATAGCTTTGATTTTAGTGAACTCTATTTGGATGAGAAGTATAAGCGAATATTGCTTTTTTTGATCAGGAATTAATGCTGATATAGAAAAAATTGCATCTAGCTAACGGCAATCAAAGGGTGAGCAATTTATCGATTACCTTAACCAACCCAGTTGCCTTGCTACTTGCAATTTTAAGAGAATCGAGCAGACTGACTAAATCAACTATGTTGACAACATTACCACCGGCGGATTCAACTCCGAAGTGCAATCCTAGTTGTCATGCGGCCTTCGGCAAAGATTCTGCAAAAAAGACTGAATGAGGTGTTTTATAGTTAAGGCTTTTCCGTGGTCGATGGTTAAGTTTTTTCATCACCTCCTCGACATCCTTATCT
>CANNKG010000113.1 GCA_947505105.1 Methylococcaceae bacterium
TGTACGATTCAGTCGTCACAACTTTTGAAACTTACATGCAAGATGCCAGTAAAATTCTTTGCGTTATGGATAAATTGCGCAGAGATTTTGCGGTTGCCGTGTGATTCATTCAAACTCGGGCAGGATATTATTTATCTGAGAAACTATAATTGCATGGCACCGACAGTCCGTGCCGAAGCTTTTAAAGAATGCGCAATTTTACTGATAGATAGTTGATCTCCAGCTAACTCTGCCGTTTGGATATCTGCGTGTTGTTTTTGAATATCAGTGAGGAATTTCTCCAAAAAGTAACGATGCATGGCGGCATCATTACCCAACATTCGAGGGAGAACTTGTGGATCCCATTCGGGAAGTGCTTTAAGTGATTGTTGATCATGATCTGCTGTGACGGATTGATGATTAGACTGGAGTGCCACGTTAGTTATTGGCTCGACAATCGATACTTGCTGAGTGTTAAAGGGTTTGGTCGGTAACCATTTCAAAATAGTTGCGTAGAGTGTCGCCGGATTGACCGGTTTAGCGATAAAGTCGTTCATGCCTGCCGATTGGCAGGCTCGACGATCTTCATTAAAAGCGTTTGCAGTCATCGCTAGTATTGGCGTGGTCTGGTTAATACTGTGTGCGCGGATTGCCTGCGTGGCTTCCAGGCCGTTCAGGTAAGGCATTTGGATATCCATCAAGATCAGATCGTAGCATTTTGTCTGCGCTTTAACGAGCGCTTCGCGGCCATCTTCGGCGGTGTCGATATTCAAATGCTTTCCGCGTAACAATTCAACAACTAATTCCCGGTTAAATTCATTATCTTCGGCTAGGAGCAATTGCGCATTGCTACGCTGCTCGCTTAACAATTGTTCGGCGCTAAGGTTATTGATTGGATTGGCTTGGTCAATAATGCTAATACCGGGTTGGAGTAGGGCGGTGAACCAAAAAGTGCTTCCCTGATCTGGAATACTATTGACCCCTGCATCGCCTTCCATCAAGCGCGCTAAGCGTTGGGTAATCGCGAGACCGAGTCCTGTGCCACCGTATTTACGAGAAGTTGACGCATCGACTTGTTCGAATGCTTGAAATAGCTGATCGATTTGTTCCTGAGCGATACCGATTCCGGTATCACTTACTTCAAAGCGCATCAATAATAAGCCGTCGGAGCGTTGTTCTTGAACGCCTGCGCGGATGTGTATAGAGCCAGTAGGCGTAAATTTTAATGCATTGCTGGTAAAATTGAGTAAAGCCTGACGCAAGCGCGTTAAGTCACCGCGTAACCAGCGAGACGACATATCCGCGTCGATGATTACCGTCAATCCTTTGGTTTTAGCGGCATCTGCAATCATCGAGCGAACATTGTCCAGCAGTGTGCTCAATAGAAAATCACTGTTTTCCAGTTGTAATTTTCCGGCTTCAATCTTCGATAAATCAAGAATGTCATTGATGATTGCCAATAAATGCTGGCTGGCGCTTTCCACTTTGTTAAGCCATTCGTTTTGTTCAGCTGAACTGTGGCGACGCAATAAATGCGTAAAACCCAAAATTGCATTGATTGGTGTGCGAATTTCGTGGCTCATATTGGCGAGGAACCAGCTTTTCGCTTGATTTGCGGCTTCGGCGGCAATTTTGGCCTCGACCAATGCTTGTTCGGCGTGTTTGCGTTCGCTGAAGTCGGTGACGAACGCGATATAGTAGTCGCCAGCTGAATGGAAGTAAGTCATCACCGAAGTAGGGATTAAGTGACCATTCTTGTGCTGTTGCTCGGTTTCGATAATAAAGTTTTCCGGATCGGTGTTAATGTCAGTCGATTGTTTAGAATTGTCGATGGGGAAATTGGGGTCGATGTCGCGCATACTGATTGACATCAGTTCTTCACGAGTATAGCCGAGCATTTGAATAATAAAGTCGTTCACGTAAAGAAACTGACCGGTTTTTGCATCGGCTTTCATAATGCCGATGCCCACACGGTCCATGGCAAACTGAGTTTCTTCCAAGCGTCGGTAGGCGAAATTCAATTCTGCGGTACGTTTTTCGACTAATAGCTCAAGATGTTCTTGATATTGGTTGAGTTCGCGCTCAATTTTCTTAAGTTCGTTAATGTCCTCGGAAACCAGCAAAATATAGCGCTGCGACCCCTTACCGACAAGCCTCGCCGTGGTCCTAACCCAGAACTGTTCATCTTTAAAGTTAAGCATCCGCATTTCAAGTTTGTGAACTTGCTCAGGATTATTTTGGCAATCGCTGAAAAAAGTGCGTGTCAGTTTAATATCTTCCGCTTCAATAATTTCAAAAATCGAATGACCTTGTAGATCTTGAATGGATCGATGCAGTAATTCCGCACCAAAGCGATTGACCGAAACGATTTCCCCCAACAAGGTAATATTGAACACCAAGGTTGGATTATCATCGTAGAGATTCTGGTAATTTTCTTTTGCTTCGAGCAAAGCCCTATTTTGGGTATCAACCGTTGCTAACATACTGTTGAAAGCATCGACCAGAACCCCGATTTCATCGTTGCTACGCTTAGCCGCCCTGAGTGAATAATCCCGAGCCTCGGCAATGTCTTGAGCGGTGTTAACCAGTGAAGCAATAGGATTGGCTACCCAGTTTAACAGCGGCTTGGTCCAAAATAGGGCGATTACAAAGGCGGACATCAGCACCAAGATCAGCCAACTGACGAGCGCAAGTTCTTTTGATAAAGCAGGTTTAAGGCTTATCTCGAATAACACGCCACCTATTACGTCATTATCGACAGTAATTCTATGAAAAGCTCGGAGCAAATGACTATGAAAACCTGACGCCAGACCTTCCATATTGATCGGACAGGGTTCATTCAGAGGTAAGCTGGCGAATAATTGTCCTTTCGAATATAAGCAGGCCATTTGTAATCCTGGATTGTCTTTTAGTGAATTCAAATTCTCATACGCCAGTTTTTGATCCTCAAACATCACTGATGCGATACTGCGATTTGCGACCAAGCCCGTCATCAGTTCAAGCTCATCTCGGCTATTTTGTTTGATGTCACCCACTTTGAGCGTAATCAAAATCAACGAAGCTAACAGTAACGCAAATACTGCGGAGATGATCCAAATCACAAACAGTTTGGTACGAATCGACAGCTGCGAAAATATTTTATTCATCGGGACCTCGATTGACGATATTCGCTACTTCCAGTAATTGCGCACTAACCGATAAACCACTCTGTTTGAGCACTTTTAGATTGATTTCAAGTTTAACTTTGCCGTCCTGGGTGATAAAGCCAATCATTCCTCCTCGTTGTGCAAAAGTCGGTTGGCTACTGATAATCAGCGAGTTATGCAGTGGTTTTGCAATAGTTTCGTTGGTGGTTTTGGCGTTGGGAAGTAGTTCCAATTCATCCACATAAAGCATATGGCAATCGACATTTTCTTTAGCACTATTGAGTTGTACCAGACGAATCGGCTTTTCTAGCACAGTTTTGCTTTCCAGGCTAAGCAGTAGATCACCAAAAGGATGCTTTCCTAGCAAGCAGATATTAAAATTTTCGGTGCTTTTTTCCGGCCAATTGACGAATTTAGTGAAGTTGTAGAGATAGGCCGCCTTCACTTTAAATTCTAAGGCTTCCTCTGCAGACGAAATTCCGGTCAATAATCCGTAACACAACCCAAGACTAAGCAAAAATCGCAATGATTTTGCAAAAATTTGATTTAAAAATAAAGAATGCGAGCATTCATTTTTTTGGGATTGGAGTAGTGCCAAAATTTAACCTAAGTCATTATAAAAATTAACATTTGGCAACTTATTCTCGAATTATAAATGATTATAATTGCACGCTGTTGTAATGTATTTAAACACTGAATTTACAGTAGAACCAAGCATTACTAAAAAATATAGCGATATGTTAGCAGAAAATCAAGGTTGCATTTTTTGAGTTATCAAACAATGCTCTAATTTTGGTTGTCGATTTTTTGTGCAGTTTGTGAGCGACAGAATATGCAAATTTTATATTCTAGGGTTTGAATTTATAGTATATTCCAAGACAATCAATCAAGATTAAGGCGAAAATTGTGCCTCTTGAGGCTGTCATAGACCTCTAAAAAAATTAGTAAAATCGTTATTATCCCTAGATATATTGTGATTTTCTTTGTAGAATAATTGAAATAACGAATAATAAAAAATAACGTCTTTTCGGCGTCATATATGGAAAAAATAGAATACCTTTTTTTTGGGCTTTGTTGCGATGTAGATTACCTCTTGATCGAAAATTATCGTCATGAACAAAGTATATAGCCTCCCCGGATGTGATCTGATTAAAACGCTTGTTCTGGGTTGCTGGGTGGGTGTTGTTTGTGCTCAACAAAATATCGACGATATTTTGGATTTATCGCCTGCCGAATTGGCAGAGATTACCGTCACTATTGCCTCTGGAACGGCTAAGCCGATATCTCAATCGGCATCGGTTACCAGTGTAATTACGGCTGAACAAATCACTAGAATGGGGGCTACCGAACTGCATCAAGTTCTGGAAACCGTACCGGGCATGCATGTCAGCATTCAGCCGGTTACTGGTGATCATATCTTCACGATGCGCGGTATTCGTAATACTCTTAATTCTGAAGTTTTGATCATGCTGAATGGCACGCGTATTTCGATCCCCTATCAGGGGACGCTCATGGCAAATATGATCATTCCGGTCCAAGCCATTCAGCGAGTTGAAGTGATTCGAGGACCGGGCTCGGCGTTGTATGGCGCCGATGCGTTTGCCGGGGTTATTAACATTATTACTAAAAACGCTGCCGATTTAGATGGCGTTACTCTTGGCGGTCGCGCTGGTAATGTCGACACTCAAAGCGGCTGGGCGCAATATGGCGGTCAATGGCAGGGTTGGGAAGTCGCGACCAGTCTGCAATACAGCCATAACGGCATTGATCATGATCGTATCGTTGACGCCGATCTGCAAAGCCAATTTGATTCAGTGCTCGGCACCCATGCCTCTCTTGCACCAGGTCCGATGCAGGATCAAAATCAGCGTTGGAATGGGCATTTAAATGTGAAGCGCAAGCATTGGGATCTGGGCTTTTGGGCATTCAATGAGATGAATGGCGGTTTTCATGCCGGCACCGGCGGCTCATTGGATAATCGCGGTCAAGTCGATGGTAGCAATTATTTGGCGGATCTTCGTTACTCAACCGAAGATCTTTTTCAAGATTGGGAGTGGCTGGCGCATGTCAGTTATTTGCATACCGATCTCGATGCGAATATCTATAATTTCCCCGCAGGAACCGTATTACCCATAACAGCTGAAGGCAATATCAATCCAGCGCCACCGTTTAATTTAGTTTATTTTCCGGACGGCGTGAACAGTCAATTAGGTTTTGTCAACCAAGTGCCCAGCGTCGAACTCACCAGTATTTACAAGGGGTTTCAGGACCATCTGTTACGAGTTGTTGCCAGTTTTCGCCATGAACAAATCAGCACAACCGAGGCACGTAATTACGGAATTGGCGTGACGCCAGGTGTACTGACCCAATTGACCGGAACCCCCTATACTTTTCTGGCCGATCAGCAGCGTTCGGTAGGGTCTTTCGTGGTCCAGGATGAGTGGCAGTTTGCTAAGAATTGGAGTTTGACTGGCGGCCTTCGTTATGACTATTACAGCGATTTTGGCGATACCGTTAATCCACGCTTTGCGTTAGTTTGGCAGACTACCGAACAATTGACCAGTAAGATTCTCTATGGCGAGGCGTTTCGAGCACCGAGTTTTGTTGAGCAATATCAGCGTAATAATCAACTATTCGTCGGTAATCCCTCTTTGATGCATGAAACTATCCATACCACTGAACTAGCCTTTGATTATCGACCCATGCATTCATTGCGTACTGGCGTGAATTTGTATTATTACAAAATTGAAAATTTGATTGGCGAAGCTCAAAGTCTGGGTGATAATACCTTGACCGCAACTAAATTACAAAGGCCAAGACGGCTACGGTAGTGAATTCGAATGGGACTGGAAATTTTACGAGCACTGGGAGTTAAGTGGAAATTATACGTGGCAAAATGCCCGGAATCAAAGCTTTCATCAGCGCGTCGCGAATGTACCCGAGCATCACGTTTATTCGGCCTTAGCGTGGGAGTTCATGCCCAAATGGCAGATTCAAACTCAGATCAATTGGCTGGGACATCAACCAGATTATACGAGTAACGCGACCGTGGACGATTATGAAACGGTCGATTTAACTATAAATGCCAAGCGATTATGGAATCATGTCAATTTATCCGCGTCGGTGCGTAATTTGTTTAACAGTCATGGTAAGGAGCCAGCGGTAGTAAGTAGTTATCCTAATAATTTGCCTATTCCTAGCCAGAGCTTTTATTTAGAAGCATCAGTCCATTTTTAACACTTCCATTTCTCTAATCTCGAACAGAGTGATCGTTGCCGCAGCAGAATAACACTTGCAGCGCAGATTACTGATGCAGAAATTTTAATTTTAGCTAGTCTATTTCTACCTCCTAGGTGATAAAAAAGCTACAATAACAGCTATGGATTTATTGCGACTCACCTCATCAGCTTTATTTGACAAAAATGGTATGTTTTTAATATGAGCAAGTTTCTCTTAAAGCTTTACATTAGTGGAAAAACGCCACGTTCAGAAAATGCTATTCGTAATCTACGGCAAATTTGTGAGGAAAATATTAATGAGCAATATGAAATTGCCATTATCGATATCTTGGAACACCCTCAATCCGCTGAAGATGAAAGAATTCTTGCTACACCTACATTAATCAAATCATTACCGCCACCGCTTCGACGTTTAATTGGAGATTTATCGGAGACTGAAAAGGTATTAGTGGGATTGGATATTCGTCCTGTTCCAGCCACAATTAAAGAGTAACTGAAGATTGAAATTACTATTATGACTACGAATGCTCCTTCTAGCTCCAGCCAAGTGGAAAAACTGGCCACTGGAATTCCAGGCTTTGATTTGATTGCCGTAGGTGGTTTCCCTATTCACCGAACGACACTGATTGCAGGGACCGCAGGTAGCGGAAAAAGCGTCTTTGCTGCGCAATTTATTGCCGAAGGTATCAAACAATGGAATCACGCTGGCGTTTTTGTTACTTTTGAGGAGCCGCCTGCGGATATTCGTCGCAATATGGCCTCGTTAGGCTGGGATATTCCCGCTTGGGAAAAGCAGGGTAAATGGATATTTGTTGATGCCTCGCCACATTATGAAGATGATATGGTGATCACCGGCAATTATGATCTTGGCGCCTTTCTGGCCCGCTTGCAACATGCGATCAGTAAGGTTCAAGCCGAGCGAGTCGCCATTGACTCTTTAGGTGCAATTTTTACCCAATTTCAGGAAGCACGGGTTATCCGTTTAGAGTTATTGCGCATTGCGACGATCATGAAGCAAATGCAGGTAACCACGGTGATGACTACTGAGCGTGAGCAGGAATATGGCAACATCGCGCGCTTCGGTGTTGAGGAGTTTGTTGCCGACAATGTCGTTATTCTGCGCAATAGCTTGGATGAACAAATTCGCCATCGGACGATCGAAATTCTTAAATTTCGCGGCACCTATCATCACAAAGGTGAATATCCTTTTACCGTCGTACCCGAGGAAGGGCTGGTCGTCGTACCATTGTCCGCCATTAAATTAAATCAGCAATCTACCGATGTTCGGGTCAGTTCCGGTAATCCCAAGCTTGATGAGATGTGTGCAGGAGGTATCTTCCGGGATTCGATTATTTTAGTTTCAGGCGCGACCGGAACCGGCAAAACCTTGATGGTCACGGAGTTCATTGCCGGTGGCGTTAACACTGGGGAACGGTGTTTGTTACTTGCTTTCGAGGAGAGTAGGGAGCAACTATATCGCAACGCTAAGGGATGGGGCGTGGATTATCAGCAGATGGAAGAATCCGGACAGCTTAAGATTATCTCGGCTTATCCTGAAAATGCCACCCTGGAAGATCATTTAGCCACGATCAAGACTCAGATTGAACGCTTCAAGCCGGACCGTCTGGCACTTGACAGTATCTCAGCGCTGGAACGAATCACCTCGGCAAAAGGTTTTCGTAAATTTGTGATAGGTATTGCCTCTTTTGTCAAAGGACATCAGCTCGCGGCGCTGTTTACCGCCACAACGCCTGATCTTATTGGCGGAAAATCGGTTACCGATGCGCATATCTCAACGCTCACCGATTCTATTGTATTACTGCGTTATGTGGAGGCGGAAGGCCAAATCCGTCGTGCCATCACAGTGCTGAAAATGCGTGGATCAATGCATGAAAAACTCATTCGTGAATATATCATCGACGGTCATGGTATGCATATTGGTGAACCGTTTGGTTATCATGCAAATTTATTGACTGGTGGTAGCGTTTCTACGTACCACAATAATCCAGGTTGTGTTAACTGGCAGCCAGAAATTAGCAACACTTAAATGGAACTGTTATGTCTGCTATCGCCACGCGATTAAAGCAATGTCAGCATAAGCGTCAAATCGCCGAATCTCGATTTAATAACATCATTAATAATAGTTTGGACGGGATCTTAATTGTTGGTGATGATGGCGCTATCTTGTTTTCTAATCCCGCTGCGGCGTCCCTATTTGGTAGGGCGCAAGAAGATTTACATGGTGCGCCATTTGGTTTCCCCCTTGTAGGTGCTGATCGCGCTGAACTTGATATACCCTTGCCTGCCGGTCAAGTTATGATGGTCGAAATGCGCGTCTCAGAAACCGAATGGGATGGTCAACTCGCTTTTTTAACGCAACTCCGCGATATAACTCAACGTAAGCAGTTAGAGGAAAGTTTACGCTTGGCTGCCAAAGTTTTCGAGAATAGTACAGAAGCTATCATTATTTTAGATCCCCGCATGAATCTTCTGTCCGGCAATCAGGCTTTCACCTATATGACCGGCTATGCACCAGAAGAAATATCCAATAGAGCCTCTGCGACCTTATGGGCGGATCGAGACGGTAAAGTTTCTTTTCAACAGATGTTTCGCAACGCTCTCCAGAGTCAGGGTCGTTGGCAAGGCGAAGTGATATGCCACACTAAAACTGGGCAGACTTTTCCAGGGTGGTTATCTGCTGTGGTTGTTCGTGATGGCTTAGCGATAGTAACCCATTATGTGGTTATTTTTTCGGATATTTCAGAACGTAAAGCTAACGAAAATGCCTTGCGCCTTGCGGCAGTAGTGTTTGAACAAACCGTCGAGGCGGTTATTGTGCTTGATAGTGAAGAACGCTTCGTGAGTGTCAATCGCTCCTTTGAAGTAGTCACCGGCTATACCGCAGAAGAAGTTATTGGTAGAACTCCGCGCATTCTTAAATCCGGACGGCAGGATACTATATTCTATCGGGCGATGTGGCAACAAATAATTGAGTATGGCCATTGGCAAGGCGAAATCTGGAATCGCCGGAAATCAGGAGAGCTATACCCGGAATGGTTGTCGATTTCTACGGTTCGAGATGAGCAAGGCGTAATCCAAAATTACATTGGGATATTTTCCGATATTACCGAACGCAAACATCAAGAAGAACATATCAAGCAACTCGCATTCTTTGATCCACTGACGCGTCTTGCAAACCGCACGCTGCTGATGGATCGTATGAAACATGCGCTCGCTAATGCCGAACGGAATCAGGAGGGCGTCGCAGTGATCTTTATTGATCTTAATCGCTTTAAAGAAGTCAATGATTTATATGGTCATGACATCGGTGATGATGTTTTGGTCACCAGCGCGCAACGTCTTGCCAATACCCTGAGGCAGGGGGAGACACTTGCTCGCCTTGGCGGGGATGAATTTGTAGTTATTGTGGAAACGAGTGATCTTAGCTATTTAGAAATTATTACAGAACGTCTTCAGCGTTCTTTAAGTGACAATTCTATTGAAGTAAGAGGGCATTCATTTTCTATTGGCATGAGCGCGGGAATAGCTTTGTACCCTACCGATGCTAAAACGTGCGAAGAGTTGCTTAAATATGCCGATATCGCAATGTACCGAGCTAAAAATCAAGGCAGCGGGTACTGTTTTTATCAGGCCGAAATGAGCACAGGACTGGACGAACGCCTCATGTAAACTGATCGTTTTAGTATGGCTTTATCGGCTACCAACTTAAAACGGGACAATTTTAAAAAAACCGTTCGTGGTGAGTTTGTCTAACCATGAACCACAAGTCCTTTGACAAGCTAAGGACGAATGGGTGTCCCGGCTTAAATTGGTAGTCGTCAATATTGTTTTTCTTCTGAATTAGTAACTTCAATAATCGCCTGTCAGATCCTGTTTTCCTGGTAAAAATTATGAATCATAAATTAAATTCAATTGATGTCATTATTGAAAAGCCAATTCTGGAATATTCTTCTGATATGGTTGTAAACTCGAAATTCGGGCCAATTATTGTTAATATAAATGATAAGTATATATCTAATGATATTTTAAATAATAGATACTGGGCCGAATCTGATATTGAGCTAATTCGTCAGTTACTTATAGTTCGGCTCAGAACAAAAAATACTGTGGTGTTCTATGACGTAGGCGCTAATATTGGTACTCACGCACTTGCTATGTCAAAATTATTTGGTGATAGAGTAAAAATAAGGGCGTTTGAAGCGCAATCTAAAATATTTAATATGATGTTAGGTACAATAGCATTAAATAATATATCGAATATTGATAGCCATTGGATTGCTGTAAGTGATTCTATTGGGCAAACGTTAGAGTTAGAACTGCCGGACTATTCAAAACCAAATAATTTTGGGGGATTTGAGCTTGTAAAACCTAGGCATACCGATAATCAAGATATGATTAGAAGTGGCTTAACTGAACAGGTAAGTACGACGACACTTGATTTATTTAATGAAACTGTTGATTTTATTAAAATGGATATAGAAGGGATGGAGCACCTTGCAATTAATGGTGCGATTTGTACTATTGAAAAAGGTAGGCCGATGTGTTTTATTGAAATTAAGAAAACTGATGCTGAAAAAGTATTTGGCTTCTTTAGAAGCCGTAACTATAAAATTTATTTGAAAGCAGACAACGCTATTTTTATTCCAAATGAAGAACCGATTATAATTGAAGGGTTGCATCAAGTTAATTGAATATATTCAATTATTGACTTATTAGCTTTAATATTTATTGGTATACACTCGCTGATAATATGGTTCTGAGTAATAGCGTCATACTATAATTGAAATAATCACCACCAAAAGTTTACATGACATCTGTCCTATCGTTTTTCGAAACCTCCTCAGCTACCTCCAAAATCTATGATCGATAATGTTCGGCTTTTTATTGGCACTCCAGCCTATTCTGGAATGGTTCATGTCAGCTATTTAATTTCGATTACCGATATTCAAAAAATAGGCATTCCTTATTCATTGATGACGATTTGTAACGAGAGTCTAATAACTCGTGGACGTAATTCAATTTTATCAACATTTTATGCTCAATCTGAATTCACTCATTTACTGTTTCTCGATGGTGATGTCAAAATTGCTTCAGATGATGTTTATCGAATGCTAAATCACGATAAGGATGTGGTTGGCGCACCCGTTGCGCTTAAAGGCCGGAAACCGGATGGCTCCCGGATCTTTAATATTGGACGAACCCTGGGCGAACAAGGCCCACTCCATGCCGTTGAACATATAGGCACCGCCGCGTTGATGTTCTCTCGACGAGCAGTTACGGCTCTCGTTGACGATGCCATTGCTGCTAAGCGAGTTTATACCCCAAACACTTTTTCAATTGAGGAAGGAATTCCATCAGTACACTATGACGTCTTTCAAACCGGGGTGATTGATAATGAATATCTTTCTGAGGATTATTGGGTTTGTCGTCGTTTACGTGAGTTAGGTTTTTCGATCTGGCTAGACCCTGGGATTATCACCCATCATCACGGAACAATGTCGGCATAATCCGCGACTCAAAGTTTTAGCGCATGCGCGGTATAAAATATCATTCTTCTGCAAATACTTCGGGTTATGGTCTTTCTGGACTCGCCTATATTCGAGCATTAATTAATAACGATGTGCCGGTTTGGTGGCAACCGCTTGTCTACTCAACTATCGGACCTGTCACATGGACGCCGTCTTGTTCGGCACCAAGTAACGATTTGTTGCGTATCGCTAGTGATGATGCGGTATTAAGCGATATTGCTTCTTTAACACAAGCAAGTTGTCGCCCTGTTGAATATGATGTACAGATTGTGCATCTCATCCCTGAATATTGGCCCTATCTGATGGAACCAGGTCGCTTACGCGTTGGTTATACCATGTGGGAAATGGATAAGTTACCTGATTCATGGCCGTCATTACTTAATCTGGCGGATAGAATTTTAGTGCCGGATCGACGTACGCGTGATTTGTTTATCAACGCAGGTATCAAGCCCTCGATTCATGTTGTTCCTCACATTCGCCGTCACGTTTGGAACTCTTTTAGTGTTGATGAAGTGGCGCAAGCACGTAAGAAGTTTTGCTCTTCGAATGACAACTATGTTTTCTACACCATTAATGCCTGGGAGCCGCGTAAAGCCATTCCGGATTTAGTACAGGCTTACCTCGAAGAATTTAATGCAGATGAATCTGTGACGCTGCTGTTAAAAACAACCGATAGTGTGGTCGCGCACCCAAATAGTCGTGAGCGTCTTATGACACAATCAGCTATGCAAGAGTTGGTTTCAAGCATTCAACAACGTATTGGTAAATCATCAATTCCGGAGATCTCGCTGTTCGCAGAAACAGATGTTTCTGGTCGTGAAATTGATCTCATTCATAACGTAGGAAATTGTTACATTTCCTTATCGCACGCTGAATGTTGGAGCTTAGGCGCTTTCGATGCGGCTGCATTGGGTCGACCTATTATTATGACTGGCTGGGGAGGGCAAACAGATTTTATGGGTGAGCATCACCCTGGTTTAGTTAAATTTCAAATGGTGCCTGTCGAACGCTGGCTCGCTTACGAAACCCATGATCCACAACAAAATTGGGCGCAATGTGACATAGCGCATGCCCGCCGATTAATGCGTCATGCATTCAATAATCGCCAACAACATGAGCAACAGGCTGAAAGCTTACGTTATAAAATTCTGACGCAATATGGGGAACCGGTAATTGCCAAAATATTATTGGATGCGTTGTCATGAATACCTATACAACTACCTCCAAACCGATAGTGCGTGCTTTTCATTTTATTTTTGGCTTACGCCCTCAAAACGAACCCTTTCACTTACTGCACTACTTAGCTTTGCGCTCCTGTCTGGAAGTTAATGCGCCGTGTATTGTGAATGTCCATTTAGGTGAGGAACCATTCGGCCAATGGTGGCAATTAATTCGCCCCCACATTATTATTCATGAGTTAAAACGAGACGATTGGACCGAACGCCGTCAAATGTATGAACAAAGTAAAGAAGGCCAATTTATTTTATCCGCCGGTTTGCAGTATGCACATGAGGCCGATTTTCTCCGTGGAGAACTTTTAGCTAAATATGGCGGAGTCTATGTGGATATGGATACGTTATTTATTACTCCTTACCCGGCAGACTGGTTTAGCTTGGATTTCGCTCTTGGAGAGGAACAGGTTCACCTGGATGAGCGCGGTATTCAACGAATTACCTTATGCAATGCGGTCATGTTTTCTCAGCCAAATTCCGAGTTTTCTCAGGCCATGCTCAAGATGATGGCCAATAGCTTCGATGGACGCTGGAATACCCATTCTTGTTGGGGCATTGCCCAATTATGGGGACAAATACCCCATGCCATCACGGTATTTCCGCAACGATATTTTTATCGTTTTAGTGCTGATCAGAATGGGATATCTGCGCTATTTGAGAAATACGTTCCAGATATCGATGGTGTTTATAGTCTGCATCTATGGGAACATTTATGGAGGGATGCTTGGCGTACCGATTTTACGGCGTTTCATGCCGGCATGTTGACGACTGCTTATGTAAAAAATGCTCCGACTACCTACGCAGCGTTAGCTCGGCGTTTTTTAGATTAGGAAGATCCATTGTAAAAAAGCCTTCTTCCGAGAGAGGATTGGGTGAGGGGAATTAAAATAATGAAAAAACTTCATCAGCTATTTTCAATGGACTTTCCTTAAGTTTTATTCGAGATAGCAAACGCTAGTTTTCAAGCAGTACCTACCTTAACCAATAGTACATAAAAGATCCTCATTATAGGAAAAATCGTATGAGTTTTGTCGGTTATATCATTACCTACCGTGAATCCGGTTCGCTGGAACGACGTGAAAATCTAAAGACCGTGTTAGCGTGGTTAGCGACTCTACAAGATATTGAAGTCGTCGTTATTGAACAAGATGAAAAACCGCGACTTGATCCACTTGAGTTCCCATCAGCAAGAGTTTGTTTCTACTATAATCCAGGCGCATTTAATAAAGCGTGGGGCTTTAACATAGGTGCGCAATTACTCAATACTCCGGTATATGCTTTTGGAGATGCCGACATTTTAGTTCCGCACTCCTGGGCACAGGCCGTTGATCTGATGCGTGGAGATTATGCAGCCATCAAACCTTATGTTTCATTAGTTGATTTAACTGAAGCTGAAACCAAACAAATACGCGAATTCAGCGTTGAATGGCTACCTGAGCGAGCGAACGGACTGTTAACTAATCGTGAGCATCAAGGCGAGTATTTACCTTATGCAGGTGGTTTATTTTTGGTGCGTCGTTCTTTATTTTTCAAAGTTGCTGGCTTTGATGAACGCTTTATCGGGTGGGGGGGAGAGGATGACGCCATGACTTCGCGTTTGCAAGCAAGTGGAGAATTGTTAGGTGGAATTGAGCATTTACCAGCGTTGCATTTATGGCATCCCCGTTTAATTCCTCAATTACAGGGACAAGACGATTATAGTCAAAATTTACGCATTCTTGCTGATTACAAACGTTACACTCCCCAGCAATATCAACGGCTTTTTGAAGTGCAACGCTGCATTATGGCAAATGCTGATAAATATCGCCCAGATCGGATCTTGTCTCCAACCTGCGTCTAATGTATGTTTCTCACTCCACATGGCGTTATAGCGGATATGATTAGGTAACTCGCAAAAAATATCCCCCTCTAATTTTCATCAGAGCGTCACTATAACTGATGTATCCTACGGGGATAATTTTACCTATCAAAACCGAAATGATCAGCTTATCAAAAAAACACATCACTACGATTAAAGATGCTGCGAAA
>CANNKG010000114.1 GCA_947505105.1 Methylococcaceae bacterium
CTTTAACGACTACCCAATGCTCTGCACGATGATGATGCATTTGAACAGATAATTTTGCACCAGGCTTAACGACAATACGTTTGGTTTTATGCCGCTCACTAATATCAATTGAATCGTAATATCCCCAAGGTCTATAAACTTTTCGGTGAACATCCGCTTCGGGTCGTTTCGCCTGCTTAAGCTGATCGACCATTAATTTTACGTCTTGAACGCGATGCTTGGGTGCAACCATAACAGCATCATCGGTTTCTATAATGACCAAGTCATCAACTCCTATGGTAGTTACTAATTTGTTTTCCGAGTATATAAAGGAGTTGTGGGTATCTACAGTTATAACATCTCCACGAATTGCATTTCCTTGATTATCTTTATGGGTTACATCCCATAATGCCGACCAAGAACCCACATCATTCCATCCCGCATCAAGGGATATCACCATTGCACGGTCAGTTTTTTCCATAACAGCATAATCAATAGAATCTGATGGGCAAGTGGCAAAAATTTCAGAATCGATTCGGACAAAATCAATATCTCTTTGCTGAGTAACAATAGCTTTCTGACAAATTTCCAACATTTTGGGATTAAATTTTGCCAACTCCTGAAGAAAAATATCTGCTTTAAACGCAAACATGCCGCTATTCCATAGATATTCACCGCTATCTAAATATATTTGAGCGGTTTGAGCATCAGGTTTTTCAACAAAAGCAGCAACAGCGCAAGCATCCCCTTGAAGGGAGGCTCGTTTGATATAGCCGTAACCTGTTTCTGGATGAGTAGGCACGATTCCAAAAGTTACCAAATAGTTTTGTTGTGCTAATTGTTCTGCATACTTTACCGACTCTTGAAATCTGAAAACATCTGAAATAACGTGGTCAGACGGCAAAACTAACAATATTTCGTGGGGATCTGCCAACAACGCCGCCAACGCCACCGCTGGGGCAGTATTTTTTCCCATAGGCTCTAAAATAATGGCTTCAGGATGCGTGCCGATTTCCCGCATTTGCTCAGCAACCATAAATCGATGATCCTCGTTACATACGATAATTGGGGGACTTAAACTAGCCAACCCGTTTAACCTACACCAAGTTTCCTGAAACATGGTATTTTCAGTTACTAAAGGCAAAAATTGCTTCGGATAATGCCTCCTTGACAGTGGCCACAATCGGGTTCCTGAACCGCCTGATAATATTACTGGTATCATAGTCGAATGGTCTTATATTTAGGTAGTAATTTGATAAATAGACATTTAAATTAAACAATAATCTGCTGTGATTCAATTTAAAGGTAAGCATGCCACTGCTGCCCCCCTGCCCTGCTATTATCTAGGAAGGACGTCAGTAAGAGCCAGAATACTCCTCACCCAAGACATAGCTAAATGGTTACTGTTAAAGTAGGGATATTATCGAATAATTGATATAGATTGTTGATTGTACTTATATTCCATTGAGATAACAATTTGAATTGATAATCACCTGAAATATATCAACAAGGTGAACACTTAATTTAACGCATGCATGATAATTTCAAGACTCGTTAGAACCTGATCTGGTTCCGTTTCAAATTGCGCCCTCACGATCGCCCCATCAATCGCGATCGCTACTGCATTCGCTAGTTCAGCCTTTCGTTCCGACTCGGGTATCAAATCAGCTACAACGGCTATCATATCTCGCTTATGCTGCGCCGAAATGGCCAGCACTTCTGGAAACGTGCCCCCGAATTCGGCAACACTGTTAATAAACGCGCAGCCTCGGTAAATGGGATTGTTAAACCATTCGGCCAACGCTGGCACAATGGGGATAAGTCCTCCGCCCGGTTTTGCACCATTTCGTGCCAATGCTTCAGTAAACCAAGTCATCCACCGTTCGTGGCGATAATCGAGAAACGCAAGAATCAAGGCATTTTTACTTGGAAAATGCCGATAAAACGTCACTTTAGTAACACCTGACTCGGCAATCACTTTATCGATGCCGGTCGCACGAATGCCGTCTCGATAAAACAAATCGTGAGCCGTCAATAGAATACGTTCACGCGCGGAGAGTTTCATGTCAAGAAAATAATTGTGTTGAGCATATTTTGATTGTAGACAACTTAATTATGGTTTGCTACCATTTTCCATGTAGACAGACCTGTCTACATTCTATTTACCGTGTATACCTTTTAGGAGCTCACTATGGAAACCAAACCACCGTTACCCCCATTCACGTTGGAAACCGCCGCCCAAAAAGTCAGAATGGCTGAAGATGCCTGGAATAGTCGCGATCCTAATCGAGTCGTGCAAGTATATACCGAAGATACTCGCTGGCGGAATCGTGCGGAATTTCCGGCTGGACGTACCGAGGTGCATGCTTTTTTGACTCGAAAGTGGGCCAAAGAACTTGATTATCGTCTGATTAAGGAATTATGGGCGACGTCGGATAATCGCATCGCGGTGCGCTTTGCTTACGAATGGCATGATGATTCGGGACACTGGTTTCGCAGTTTCGGTAATGAAAACTGGGAATTTAACGAATTTGGTTTAATGCAGCGCCGTTTTGCGAGCATTAACGACTTACCGATTAAACCCGAAGATCGGTTGTTTCATTGGGAATTGGGTCGGCGCCCGGATGATCATCCGGGGTTATCCGATTTGGGATTATGAGTTTACTCATTGAGGGGGATTTAAAAATCAAATCGCCCTCTGTTTACTCAGGGTTTTAAAATTTTTTCAAACATTTGTAAATATTCGGTTTCTTTAATGACACCACTCACTCCGGTACGTTGGTGTTTAGCATCAAAAAAATAGGTGCGTGGTAACTCGCCGAACCAATTCGGATCAATTTCGTAATTGAGTTTTTGAGTATTTTCTTCGGCATAAATCCAGTTTTCCACCGATTGCAGATTATTTTTTGTGAGCATATTTTGCACTTGGGCAGCCTCACTGATATCGTCGGTTGCCAGCATGACGATTTTAAGTGTCGGCTTGTCCTGATGCAGCTTATTTAATAACGCCATATCTTTTACACAGGAAGGGCAAGTCAATGACCAAATCACCAACATAAACGGTTGATTGGCATGGGCCGCCACAAGCTGTTGATAACTTCCGACACCAAATGGTTTCAGTGAAGTTTCCGCTTGTGCCGGATTGAAAACACTTAGCAAAATTAAAAAAATAACGGTATAAACATAGCGGATAGCTGACATAAGTGGTTCTCTAACAGGTAAATAAACGATTAAGCACTAGGTATTTTAGTTACTTTGGCTTTGACAATATGCCACAACATCGGCGCAATTGAAGCAAAGACAATGCTTAACACCACTTTTTCAAAATTGTGCTTGACCCATTCGTTGGAACCCAAAAAGTAACCCGCCATCGTTAAACTCGTTACCCAAAGTGTGCCACCGAACACACAAAAAAGAATGTATTTACTGTATCTCATGCTGCCAGCCCCAGCGACAAACGGTGCAACCGTGCGAATAATCGGCATGAAACGCGCCAAAATAACGGCCTTGCCGCCATGCACTTTATAAAACTCATGAGTCTGGTCGATATATTCCCGTTTAAAAAACAAGATCCGTTCACGGGATTTAACAAAGCGACTGAATTTATTGCCCACCCAATAATTGACGTTATCGCCGACTAAGGCCGCGCCTATCAACAGCGGAATCAGGATGTTCAATTCGAGTTTCCCGGTTGATGCAGCAAGTAAACCGGCGGCGAACAATAATGAATCTCCCGGCAAAATCGGCATAACAATCAAGCCGGTTTCAACAAAGATAATCAGCGCAATGATGATATAGGTCTGGGTGTCGTATTCGCTCAGTAAAGCTTGTAAAGTTGCGAGCGGGTCTTGCAGCAGGGTCATTAAAAAATGAATAATTTCCATAAAGTTATCAGAGGGCTATTTCAAAACACACAAGTTACCTAGGTTAAGCGCTTAGGTAAAGTGTTTTTTAATGTTGATATCTATCAATTCGCCACGAAAAGTCTATGCCTCGAAAATAGCGCCTGATAAGAGTATGATGATAATTTTTGAACCGCAATATACTTATTATCAAAAGACCATCACTATTTTTATGAATACAAACTATCCAGACAAAACCTGCGCTATTGATCGTCTAATTCGCCACCCGAAATTAATTAGCGCCGCGCTCGACGGCGCTAAAACTCAGCAGCGACGTGATGGACTTTACGCCTATCCACATGAAACCTTTGAATTGGAAGGCATCGCCTTTACGGTAACCAGTGTGGAACGCCAGCGCCTCGGCGATATGACCGATGCCGACGCCATTGCAGAAGGCTATCCTTCGCTTGAAGTCTATAAAAACATCATTTTACAAATGCATGCCAATATGGCGTGGAATGAAGAGAGCCAAGTGTGGGTTCACTCTTTTAAACGTATCGACTGATTGCTCAAAACAATTTATGGGTTATAAGCTCAATTCAATTTATTAGGTCATTTAAAGTCAGATGAAATATAACGACTTACGCGATTTTATCAATCAATTAGAAAAACAGGGTGAACTGAAACGCGTTCATTACGAAGCTGATCCTTATTTGGAAATTACCGAAATTTGTGATCGCACTCTGAAACAACAAGGTCCGGCACTGCTGTTTGAACGCCCCAAAGGTTACAACATTCCGTTGCTGGGTAATCTATTCGGCACACCGCGCCGCGTGGCGATGGGCATGGGCGAAGAATCGGTCGAGGCTTTGCGCGAAGTCGGCAAATTATTGGCCTACTTGAAGGAACCTGAACCGCCTAAAGGGATTCGGGATGCAATGGATAAATTCCCTGTTTACAAGCAGGTGCTTAACATGGCCCCCAAACTTATCAAAGAGCCTGCGTGCCAAGAAGTCGTGTTGCGCGGTGATGAGATCGATTTGAGTCGCTACCCGATTCAGCATTGCTGGCCCGAAGATGCCGGTCCCCTGATTACCTGGGCGCTGGTTATTACCAAAGGCCCCTATAAGGAACGGCAAAATCTCGGCATTTACCGGCAACAAGTCATCGCTAAAAATAAAACCATTATGCGCTGGCTCGCGCACCGCGGTGGAGCTTTGGATTTTCGTGAATGGCAGGAAGCACATCCCGGCGAACCGTTTCCGGTCTCGGTCGCCTTAGGTGCCGATCCTGCAACGATCTTGGGCGCAGTCACACCAGTACCGGATAGCCTTTCTGAATATGCTTTTGCCGGTTTGCTCCGTGGCAGCAAGACCGAATTGGCCGAATGTCTGAGCAATAATCTACAAGTGCCAGCCAGCGCCGAAATTGTATTGGAAGGATTTATTTATCCGGGGGAAGTTGCTGAAGAAGGGCCATTTGGCGACCATACCGGCTACTATAACGAAGTGGATAAATTCCCGGTATTTACGATTGAAACCATCACCGAACGTCGTTACCCGATTTACCACAGCACCTACACTGGCCGCCCCCCTGATGAACCCGCGATTCTGGGCGTAGCACTTAATGAGGTATTCGTGCCTATTTTGCAAAAGCAGTTTCCTGAAATTGTCGATTTTTATCTACCGCCAGAAGGCTGTTCGTATCGGATGGCGGTGATCAGCATGAAAAAGCAATATGCAGGTCACGCCAAACGGGTGATGCTCGGTACGTGGTCATTCTTGCGGCAGTTTATGTATACCAAGTTTGTGATCGTCGTCGATGACGATGTTGATCCGCGCAGTTGGCAAGATGTAATCTGGGCGATGACGACTCGAATGGACCCTGCACGCGATCTTACGATTCTTGAAAATACCCCGATCGATTATCTCGATTTTGCCTCGCCGGTATCAGGCCTTGGTTCAAAAGTCGGCTTCGATGCCACCAATAAATGGCCGGGTGAAACGCAACGTGAATGGGGCAAAACCATTGTGATGTCAAAAGACATTATTGCCAAAGTGGATCAAATCTGGGATGGCTTATTTTGATCCGTCGGGCAACTAAATGCCCGGCGCAATTAGTCGGCGTAACCCGGTTCGTTGAGATTAAGCTCATAAAGGTCATTGGGTAATCGTTTAACTGTTGATTCGATATGCCCATCCGCATAAAACCTGATCTCACGATAACCCGGCGCCGTCTGGTCCAAGCTGAAATTGTAGCTTTTAGGGGTAAATTGAAAACAAGTCGACGGAGCTCCTAAAATAAGCAGATTGTCTATCCGTTCTTCTAATTCCTGATGAATATGACCATGGATAACCAGTTTGACTTGCGGATATCGCGCCAGCAAATTCAAGAAGCGTTCTCTATTACCGATTATCATGGTATCCATCCACTCACTATGGGTAAGCGTGCAATGGTGATGGACCGCAACGATGGTTAGGTATTGAGGATTATTTGATAAATAATCCTCAAGCATGATCAATTCATCTTCTTCCAGATAGCCACCCGGCCCCTTGGGAATTTGGCTATTTAAACTAATAATTTGCCAGTTATGAATCAAATATTGTTTCTGACAACTCACATTGCCACTATTGAGAGACTGCTCCATCAATGCCACATTATCATGATTACCGGGTAAACAAATAACCGGTATGGGTAAAAATTGCAGATGCTGACTTAAACGTTGATAACTTTTCTCGCAAGCATCCTGAACCAAATCCCCGGTCAATAACAGCACATCATAATGAGTTCCTTCCGAAAAAGCCTGACGAAGAACCTCCAAAAAATAATACTCGGTATTTATCCCTAACATTTTATGATAGGCTTCTTTAAGCAAGTGGATGTCTGATATTTGCAGGACGGCTAAAGTTTGTGCAACGCTATGCATAGTGGGCCTATCTTCTAAAATATAGAGATTAGATTACAGTTGTGGGATTGTAACAGGCTGAGATATTTAAATAAATGCTACGCATTTGGGTTAAAGATAAAAACTTTTAAATTTTATATACTTATATCATTAGTTAATTTTGTTTCCACCGCAATTATCCGACTTCCCAAAGTTAAGGAGTACATTTCCATAAGTTCATATCATTACAGACTAGGTGACTATATTAGTGTGGCTAATTGCGCTACAACACTTAGTTAAATGATAAAATGCCCCAATTATTTTTTTCGGCGATCCGCTTATTTTTTATTTGCGGTTTAATAACAGATGATGCTCCACCATCTTTAAACTAATTTCTATTGAAGAGGACGTTATGCGGAATTGGAAATCGTTACCCGCTCTAATCGTTGCACTCGTTGTTGCTGCGGTTGTCTTATATATCGCATTCTATTTCATTTTTTTGGATTTGTTTGTCGATTTATGGTGGTTTGAATCTTTAGATTTTGGTGGTTATTTTTGGTTGCGATTGCTGTACCGGTTCTTTTTATCCGGCGGCGTCACGCTAATATTCTTCTCAGTATTCTTTTTTCATTTCTGGATTGCGTCGCGTTATTTAGGCTTGAACCCCCCTGACGAAGTGTTGGCCGATATGGACAAAAGGCGACGCTTTCAGCGCTTTGCCGATGTGTTCATGAATGGCTCGGTAAAGTTTTATACACCACTCGCCTTAATTCTGGCGATCTTCATTGCTGTCCCTTTTTATAATCAATGGGAATCAACCTTACTCTATTTTTTCGGTTCATCATCAGGTATTTCCGACCCCATCTATAGCCGGGATATCAGCTTTTATATGTTGTCTTATCCGACTTATATGATGATTCAAAAAGAGCTGTTAGCGACTTCAGCCATCATTTTTTGTATGGTCGGAATTCTATATTGGCTCGAACACATCTTTGTCCCAGATCAAAGCAAAGAATTTCCATTAGGCGCCAAAGTTCATTTAACCGTCCTCATCGGTTTTATCGTCACGTTTGTGGTGTGGGGATTCTTGCTTGACCGATTTTCGCTTCTATACACCAACACCCATGAACCGATTTTCTATGGACCTGGATTTGTTGAAATTCGCTATGCCTTACCACTTATTTGGCTAGGAATATTTACGTTTCTGGCGACCGCAATCACGGCAATATTATTTATATTTTCTGAAAAACATCGAATCAAGGCACCCTTTTTAATTTCGTTTTCAAGCTTTTTAATAGTTTTAGCTCTGCCGTATATTCAAACAATACCTGATTTGATTCAAAAATTTATTGTCAATCCCAACCCTGTCAAAACTGAAAAACCGTTCATGCAGTACAACATTAATGCAACGCTCGATGCTTACGATTTACGTAATGTTAAAACTGTAGACATGACCGTTAAACTTGATGCCGCTAAAGATATCGAGACCTGGGGAACTCAAAAACGCTTTGAAAATATTCCAGTCTGGGACCGAGAGTTCATTCTGGACAGCTATAAACAATTACAGGAAATACGACCCTATTACAATTTTGAACAAGTCCATGAAGATCGATACTTTATCTTGGACCATATCCGCCAAGTTAATATCGCCGCTCGGGAAATTAATATTTCGAAATTGCCCGAAGAAGCTCAAAATTGGGAAAATCGCCATCTCCGTTATACTCACGGCTACGGAGCCGCAATCACCCCAGCAGCTCAAGATGCCGAAAAACCGCTGGTTTGGTACTTACGTGATTTAAATATGAATTCCGATGTCGGCTTTACTATCAAACATCCCGACATTTATTATGGATTAGAACAATACGATTATGCGATTGTCCCAAACAAATTGAACATCTTGGGCATAGCGGCAAGTGATCCTGCCATCAGTGAGGAGTATCATGGTCATGGTGGAGTACCAATACCCTCGTACTTTAGAAAAGCGCTTTTTGCTTTTTATTTTAAGGACGAAAAAATATTCTTCTCCTCTAATATTTCAACTGAAAGCAAGGTCAAAATGCGTCGAAATATTATCGAGCGCGTAAAAAAGCTGACACCTTTTTTACATCAAGATCAAGAACCCTATCTAGTCATGACAAAGGATCGTTTTTACTGGATCATGGATACTTATACGCTTTCGGATAAATATCCTGCTTCAAAACCGGCTGCTGGAGACTTTTTAGATGGTAGTCAGAATTTTAATTACATTCGAAACTCAGTTAAAGTCGCTATTGACGCATTTGATGGTGATATCGATTATTACATTGTCAATCCCGACGACCCGCTCATAAAAGCATACAACAGCGCCTATCCAGGACTATTTAAAAACATCGAGGAGATGCCTGAAGATTTACGGGCTCATTTACGCTATCCACGCGATTTATATTCGCTGCAGATGAAAGTGTATGCCAAATATCATCAACAGAGTCCTGAATTGTTTTATGAACAGGCTGAAACATGGCAATTCGCGCAAGTTCGGGATAAACCGGTCATGCCATACTATCAGACCATGGATTTCGGTAATTGTAACGATAAAGAGGAATTTGTTCTCATTAATCCTATGACACCGGTTAACCGAACCAATTTAAGCATGCTTGGCGTTGCCGGCATTATGGACCATGATCAATGCGGATCATCTTATAAACCTAACATAACTGTCTATAAATTCGGTAAGGATGTTCAGGTAAATGGTCCCGCCCAAATTGAAGCCTTAACCCAACAAGACCCAAAAATTTCCGAACAATTCACGCTGTGGGATCAAAAAGGTTCGATCGTTGAAATGGGACGCATGGTGATTCTACCGATGGGACATACTGTGCTATATGTCCAGCCGATTTATATTGCCTCGACCAAAAACAAAATGCCGCAACTTACCCGCGTCATCGTATCGATCGGAAATCAGACGATTATGGATACGACCCTTTGGTCAGCTTTTGATCGCTTAAAGAATATTTTCATCAAGAGTGCCAGCATGATTGACGGGAAAGAAACACCCAAAGCGATCGTGAATCCAAATAAGGTGCCGAATTAGTCGGCCATGTTTTAATCTCAGGCGGACACCCAGAGTGCTTCACAGCATTCTGGGTATTTAAACGACTCACATACTGAACGCTTTCACTCATCGACCAAAATTTGATCAATGAAATGCTGCAAGCGCATCGAGAACAAGGTTAGGCCGAAGCTCCGTTAAACAATGCGTGTGATGCAACGGACAATGGCGTTTAAAACAGGGCGAACAGGTCAACTTCAAATCCAGAATTTTGGCTTGCTGGTGTAACGGCGGAGTAAAACTTGGATCGGACGAACCGTAAATTGCCACTAGAGGCTTATCAAGCGCAGCAGCGACATGCATTAAACCAGAATCATTGCTCACTACATAATTCACTAACGACAACAAATCAATGGCTTCTGCAAGACTGGTCCGACCAGCCAAATCCAAACAGCCCAATTTAGTCAACTGATTAATTTCAGCAGCAATCGCCTGATCTTTGGGCGATCCAAATAACCAGACCTGATTGCCCCGCGCTAAATACGCCTTAGCCACTTCGGCGTAATATTGAGCGGGCCATTGCTTAGCAGGTCCATATTCCGCACCAGGACAAAGCGCCAGAATCTTCGGTTGTCGTTGCACCACAAACTTATCAATCACTACTTGCTGTTGCGCCGGTGTCACATCAAATGCTGGAAAAGGAATAGCTGAGCGTTGTTGAGCATCTAAATAACGCTGTTTAGGTTCGGCCAGTGCGACAAAACGCTGGACCGTCATCGTCAAGCACTGGGTATCGAGACGCCGAATGTCATTTAACACCCCCCACCGACTTTCCCCGACGAAACCAGTGCGCAGTGGAATATTTGCAAACCACGGAATTAATGCCGACTTCCAGGTATTCGGCAGTAAAATCGCTTGATCATAGGCGTTGCTGCGTAATTGCCTCCCGAACTGAATGCGCGGCCATAAGCCTAACTGGCCACGCTTGAACGGCATTTCTATCGCATTAGTAACTTCCGGCATTCGATGCAGAAGTGCAATAGTCCAGGCTGGTGCCAGAACATCAAGTTGACTGTCCGGATAATATGCTTTCAGGCGCATAAACAAACTTTGCGCCATCACCATATCGCCCACCCAGGCAGGCGCAATAATCAGAATTTTTTTAGACTTCATCATTCGCACCTGTAAAAATGTTTTTCGGGAATGAGAACTTAATGACTTGCGTAACTTTAATCTCCTCTCCCTGAAAATCAGGAGAGGAGTAAATTTAAAGAGAGGATATCAGAAAATGATGGTTGAGCTTATCGAACGTAAGTCAGCCATTCAGGATGATCGGCCGAGCGACCATGGACAGCATCAAAATAAGCGCGTTGTAATTTTTCAGTAACGACCCCACGAATCCCTGTGCCGATTACGCGGTTATCCAGCTCTCTAATGGGTGTCACTTCAGCGGCAGAGCCCGTAAAAAAAGCTTCATCGGCAACATAAATTTCATCGCGAGTGATCCGTTTTTCGATAACTTCGTAACCCTGCTCGCGGGCTAAAATCATCACGGTATCACGGGTAATGCCTTCCAAGGCCGATGTCGTTTCGGGAGTATAAATTTTGCCGTTACGCACAATGAATAAATTCTCCGCACTGCCTTCAGCCGCGAACCCTTCATGATCGAGCATTAACGCTTCATCGTAACCATTGGCCAATGCTTCCTGCAAGGCCAAAATCGAATTGATGTAATTACCGTTCGCTTTAGCTTTACACATGGTGCTGTTGTGATGGTTACGCGTATAAGAAGAAGTTCTAATCCGAATCCCTTTTTCGATACTATCGGCTCCGAGATAAGCCCCCCACGACCAAGCCGCAACCATGACATGAACTTTCAAATTATCTGCTCTCAGTCCCATTCCTTCGGATCCGAAAAAGCACATACTGCGAATATAAGCGCTATCGAGGTTATTTTTGACCAAAGCATCACGCTGAGCTTGGTTAAGTTCTTCCTTAGAAAACGGCATCGGCATATTCATAATGTGTGCCGAACGAAATAATCTATCGGTATGTTCCTGCATTCTGAAAATTGCAGTCCCCTGTTCGGCGTGGTAAGCGCGAATTCCTTCAAATACGCCCAATCCGTAATGTAAAGTATGCGTTAATACATGGACTTTGGCATCACGCCAGTCAACCCATCGGCCATCCATCCAAATTAAGCCGTCTTTATCATCCATCGCCATTGTGTATTCTCCAAGCCTAATGATCTAAATTGTTTAGTTTACTATAAACTCAATATAAGCAATACTAGTTAACAGGGTTTTGTTAATGTGAAGTCTAATGAAAAACTCGAATCATGATTCGATAATGTCTTGCCATATTTTTTCGACCTCAGTTTTGATATCACGTATTTCCGACTCATCAATCACTGCACGTTCACCTTGTAATACCAACTTATGCCCAAAATCTCGATACATGCAATACGCAGCTTTTAGCGTTTCTGCGATATTTTTGGTCATAAAATTCATAGCTTGCAATCCATCAAGCAATCTGACGTTATCTGTATAAGTAGTCAATTCGGGATGATTTGATGATTGAGCTAGAATCCAAAATTGCACGATAAACTCAATATCCGCAATACCACCTTTACTTTGTTTCAAGTCAAATCTTCCGGCTTCTTTGATCGCAAGAGATTCGCGCATTTTCTCGCGCATCTCACGCACCGCAGCTTTCAAACTGTTAGTATCTCTTGGAACACATAGAATTCGGCTTCGCACTGCCTCAAATTGAGCTTGTATATAGCGATCACCGGCAATAAAACGGGCTCTGACCAAAGCCTGATGTTCCCAAGTCCAAGCATTTTTGCTTAAATAAGTTTCATAAGCTTCAACTTGCGATACCAATAGCCCTGAATCGCCATTCGGACGCAGGCGTAAATCCACTTCATACAACACTCCGGAAAGCATACGGGTATCCATAATATGCCTGACCTGTTGTCCTAATCGACCATAGAATTGGGCGCAGGTAATTGCTTTCGCGCCATCGGTCATCGCCATGATATCTTTGCAATCATAGAGAAAAACCATGTCGAGATCGGAACTATAACTTAACTCAATGCCACCGAATTTTCCAAAGCCGATCACACCGAAGTTTGCCACAGTATCAACAGCGCCCGGAGGAAGGCCATGCTTTTGAACCAGAGTCCTCCACGCATAATCGACAATCTCCGCAACCACTACTTCCGCAATATAAGTCAAATAATCGCTGACTACCATAATCGGAATAACGCCCATAATGTCAGCGGCAGCCACTTTTAATACGTTAATTTGTTTAAATTTACGAAGCGCAATCATGAACTGTTCAATATCCTGCATATCGCAACTTTGTAATTGCCATTGCAATCGACGCTCAAGATCCTGCTTTTTAAGCGGTTCATATAAAGAGCGGGCATCAAGCAATTCATCAAATAAGGCAGGATAAAGAGCAAGATATTCGCAAATCCAAGGACTCGCAGAAGATAATTTGATTAATTGATTCAACGCATCTG
The DNA here is from genome assembly GCA_947505105.1 of Methylococcaceae bacterium. GTDB lineage: Bacteria > Pseudomonadota > Gammaproteobacteria > Methylococcales > Methylomonadaceae > SXIZ01. The sequence goes on from CANNKG010000114.1 coordinate 13,263, forward strand.
GATTTTCTTCCAGTAAAGATAAATAGACGTTACGCCCAGCAACATCCTCAAATAACTTTAACAAACGCTTTAAGGTCAGATCCGGATTATTAACGCCTTGCATTCTATCGAGTAATTGCGGCATCAAGCGGTCCAAAATCCCGGCACCTTTGGCAGTCAGTTTTCGGATCGAGGCTGATTTCTTAAAATGGTGCAACATGTCCAATACTGCCACAGCATCAACAAATCCCAACTTATTCAATTGCGCTTCAATACCTAACGAATCCGTATGCTCTGCCCAAATCGCTAAACCATTTTGCGGCAACGCCTCTTGTTTAGATAAAGCAAACACTTGGTCAAATACTGTATGCACATAGCTTCGAATCTCATCGAGACTTGCCTTGAATTCGATCCAGTTTTTAAAACCCAAACTATAGGCCAAAATTTCCTGCGCGATAGGATCATTAGGCAAATCATGGGTCTGTTTATCCTGGTACTCCTGAATATGATTTTCGACACGCCGCAGAAAGATATAAGCTTGCTCCAATTGCTGAGCATCTTGATGAGTCATTAAAGCCAAATTAGCAAGCGTCTTAAGTACCGACAAAATTCCTCGTTGTTGCAACGATTTTTCCTGCCCTCCTCGAACTAATTGGAAGACTTGCCCAATAAACTCAATTTCGCGAATGCCACCAGGTCCCAATTTGATATTGTCCATACGGTCTTGGCGCTTTAATTCCTGAGTAATTTTATATTTCAAATTACGTAAATCTTCAATCGCACCGTAGTCTAGATAGCGTCGATAAACAAATGGCCGGAACATCGCCATCAAATTTTTACCCGTTTCAAAATCACCCGCAACTTGACGCACCTTCACCATTGCATAACGTTCCCATTCACGAGCCTGGGTTTGATAATAGTTTTCCATACCTTCAAACGACATCACGACCGGGCCACTATCACCAAACGGCCTTAACCTGATATCGGTTCTGAACACAAAACCATCCGCAGTGATTGCATCAAGCACTTTAACGAGCGAGCGAGCAAGACGAGAAAAAAATTCATCATAAGAAGTTTCTTGACGATCCGGCAACGTTCCCTGTTCGGCGAAAGCAAAAATTAAGTCGATATCCGAAGAGTAATTAAGTTCATAGGCGCCAAGCTTTCCCATACCCAGAACTACTAAGTTAAAGGGATTTCCATTCGCAAGTTTCGGTGTTCCTTTAGATTTACACGCTTGCTGATATAGAAAATCCAACGCAAATTGAATACAGATTTCAGCCAGCGCGGATAAATCCGCTAAAGTTTCATTCAAATCGGCCCAACCTGCCAAATCTCGCCAGGCAATACGTATCATTTCACGTCGACGAAATAGTCGTAATGCCCTCATTAACTCGCTTTCGTCGGAAATTTGCAATTGCGACAACGTTTCGACATAAGTATTTCTGTGAGAATCAGCGAGTAGCGCCTCTAAAAACTGCGAATCCGCGAGTAATTCAGGATTTTTTAAAATAGACTCACTAATAAATTGGCTACTTGACCAGACTCGTACAAAGCTTTCTACAATAATTGAATAATCTTTAAACAGCGACTCATCAACATTTAATCGATCCTCTAAAACTTGTAACGACGTCCGTGTTATTTCTTGAGCTAAATCAGGAAGTTGTTTTAAATGCGTCGAAAAATGGGTGACTAATGACATATAAAAGTGGACTTTAGTTAAAAAATTGAATTACAGAGCAATGGATTATACAACGAAACCTCAGGTCAAAAAAAAACCCTGAAGAGGTAGACCTCGACAGGGTTAATTTAATTAAGAGCTTGGCAATTCCCTACTTTCACATGACAACCTGTCACACTATCATCGGCGCTAAGAGGTTTCACTTCCGAGTTCGGGATGGGATCGGGTGGTTCA
>CANNKG010000115.1 GCA_947505105.1 Methylococcaceae bacterium
TGATGCTCCCTTTACAGACTTAACCCCAATTCAAATGCTCAATATTGCTTTTCCAGGTGAGCAATTTGTAAAGGATATCAATCATCATTGCTTCAGCGAACTAGGCATGAAGCCAAGTGTGAGTCTTGATATAGAATAACTGTGGTAGCTTGACGAACAAGCGATGTCTAAAAACTTCAATACCCACCATTGGGTATTGAAGCTCTTTAAGAGGTTTTCTGAGTGAAGGTGAGTTGCTGATAAATAGCTATTTTGTTCATCAACGCTTGCTACCCGTCACAAATCGCCACTTTCTATCTAACATTAAATTAACTTATGTGAATCTGTCTCCATTGAAGACGTGACCGGTATTTCACGTCTTACTCTAGGAGAACTTGAATCACGTTAAGAAACTTGAACTGGAAATCTTTGAACCCAAGAATCTATACAAAGAGGAAACAACCATGAATGAAATTCCATCTGAAGCGACCGGTAAGGTCTTACGCGACACCAACTGGCTCGCGAAACGATTAAACCTGTCGGTAACGACGATCGAACGATTCAGAGCCAAAGGCAGCAGCATCTTACCGCCTGCAATTCGCATTGGAAGTTCAATCCGCTATGACGAAGATATCGTCGATGCTTGGCTTAAACGCCGCATGGAAGATGTTGTGGCGGAACGACAAGCAAACCAAACCCCGACTACCGATCAGGTGCCTAGCCATGCTGATCAGTCCACTCAACTTAATCAACAGGAACCATTACCATGCAGCACTACGTAACACAAATAGCCCCAGCGGCAGATTTAAACCAGTACGGCTGGGTAGACGAGCTTAAAAAGCACAAAAACACGGGCAATGAAAGAAACTCAGTCTATGTTAACCGAGACGTCTGGATCAAGATCTTCTGCCGTGAATTCTTCACGCTTTTTCCTGACTATGCGTTGAAAGTCTTCATTGGCTATCTAGACAACGAATGGTACTTGGTTCAACAGTCCATCGCTAAGCAATATCATGCTCAATTCAAAGCGTTGGGCTTTTGTAATGCGACCTTATATGGCGGTGTCACTAAAAAAGGTAAAGGATTTCTCTTGCCGGTGTATGCCCGACGCGCTGATAAGCAGGGTCAGGACACTCTCGACAAATACGGCAATGCCTATGATGACTATCTGTCATTGGTCGAGAACGCTATCGGCTCATGGGTCATGATTGACTCGATGAACAGTATTGCCGACATTAGTGTTGACCGAAAATCTCATCTGCCTCAGCCTATGCATAGTCCCAGAGAAATGCTGCTCAAAGCCTTTCCAGGTCGCTTTAGAATAGAAACTGAGGAACATCCATTAGTCCAAGAGCTGATTGCGAATAGTGATATTGAAGAACTTCAATAAGCAACAATGAAAAAGTGTAAATACTCGAATGGCTAGCCATCACAACCTTGATCAGGCGGTGATTCGCTGGACTATTTGAAATAGAAAATCCTAATACCCTCTATTGTAGAAGGTATTAGGATTCTTATCGCAAAACAATGGCGGGATGGTGGTGCATGGACCTCCAAAATATCCCAATCATACCTCGACATAGTAATTTGCCGGACCACGAACCGTTGGGATGATTTCTGGGGGATACGTTTTGATAGGGTTAGATTCAGTGCATACGATTATTCAAAAGTGAAATGCGGTGAATTACTTATGATCAAGGCTTTTCATACGCTGTTAGTTTTGGAATTGCCGCTTCTATAGAGACTAGTATTTGACAGGGCATTTCAGTTGAATTGACAAGAGGGGATGGTCACAAATGTGGATCAAAATAGTGTTGCCTTCTGGTCTCTATTTTGGTTAACGAGATCCGTCTGGTGTAACTGATCAGAGCCTACAAGAAGCTCGATTTGAGGGATTGGCTGGCATTGTTCAACATTGCTCAGAATTGAGAGTTTATAGAGGATCTTCAAGACTTGATATTCTGGGCCGGATAACCTGATCATTGCTTCAGGATTGAGCATCAAACAGGATATCGATTTCAATGACGTCGCAATATTGGGTGTTACGAATAGTCTACAATTCGCGTAAAATCCTCGATGAGAACTGATGTTCCTAATGTCTGAGTAGTTTAGACTTACTTTCTTGTGTCTTATCCCTAATTTCTTTACTTGATCATGAAAAAACCAAAAACAACCAAAATTACCGCTACACCTGACGTTAATAATGCAACCCTCGTCACTTCTGAAGTGCCTGTTGCCCCTGTTGCAGAACCAAAGCCCAAGAAAGCAACTTCGACGCGTAAAACATCAAAAAAAGTACCAGACGTTGTAGAAACACCGACGCCTGAAATAGAAGTCGAACAACCTACGGCTCCAGCTCCTGTAGCAAAAACTCGGAAAAAGGCTCAGCTCAAAACAGATACCCCAGAAGAACAAGTCGTCGAACAAGCAGTAGTGGCTCTCGAAGCAAAGTCCATCTACGAACGAGTAGGCTTGGCGGCTGGCGCTATTTGGCATTACCTCAATGATCATGGAGCAACTACCGTTTCTAAGTTAGTGAAGGCACTTCCTGAAGAAGAAAGCATCATTCAAAGAGGTATCGGCTGGTTAGCCAAGGAAGACAAAATTGCATTGGATATCATTAAAAAAGTTGAGACGATCCGATTGAAAGGTTAGCAGAGGTTATCCATAGACGTTGATCGAGAATCGAGATATCAATGATGCAAAATATCAAGATTCTTGCCCATTTGATTGAATCGGCATAAGTTTGAGGGTACTGTAAATGCGCTAAAATCAAGTAGATATTATGATTTTGATCCGGTATTTGTGACTGGAGTAACCTTCTACCGTTCTTCAATGGGCGGTAAGAAATTTGTCGGTGGGTTGGAGTAATTCATCTGCCGACCAAATTTAATCATCGGTTCAAAATTATGATCGCGCCATTTACTACCGCTGAGCAACGCGGGCGATACACCCTAACCCGGCCTGTCAGTCAGGAAGAAATTCTGGCAATGGCCAAATGTCTGATCCAACGACGCTTTAATCGGGGTAGGGCATTAACTTCTCCGGCAGCGTCCAAAGAATACCTGATGCTGCAACTGGCAACTTTAGAGCATGAAGTGTTTTGCAGCTTGTTTCTAGACAATCAACATCGCGTGTTGGCATTTGAAACCTTGTTTGTCGGTACGATTGATTCTGCCAGTGTTTATCCGCGGGAAGTCTTAAAACGCACCCTGCAATTGAATGCCAAAGCGATGATCTTTGCCCATAACCATCCTTCTGGTATCTCAGAACCCAGTAACGCTGATCGAGAAATTACCCGGAAATTGATCGAGGGTTTAGCTTTGATCGATGTTCGGGTTCTTGATCATTTTATTGTGGGTGGTGATGCAGTGGTTTCATTTGCTGAAATGGGGTGGATGTAGATTATTCCACAGTCAACATTAAAGACTCAATTTGCTTGCTGAGAGGTAGATTGAGTTTTTTTGATGAAAATATCTAAATGCCGCAAGAAGGAAAAATGCGCAGTATTTGCATGCAGATCGTTATTTTAGGTATTGATGTATTCTAGCTAAAAAAGCAATAAATACAGAATTCTACTAAGAAATCGATATGATTTTTTCAGGTTATTATTGAAAAATATTATCAGAAATAAGCTAACAGAATTCCCGAAAATGAGAAAAAATTGCTTAATTCGTCTATGCTTTTTATTTCATGCTGGCGGAAAGTGTTGAAATTGTTATAACGGTTAGGGCAAGTTGCACGGTATGCAAACATTAGCAATAGAGGGTGAATTCTACCGTCCTTCAATGGACGGTAAGAAATTTGTCGGTGGCGTGGACTAATTCATCCGCCGACCAAATCTAATGATCGGTTCAAAATTATGAAAACCCATTTACTACTGCCGAACAAAGAGGACGATACACCTTAACCCGGCCTGTCAGTCAGGAAGAAATTCTGGCGATGGCCAAATGTCTGATCGAACAACGCCGAAAGGCGCCTTGAAGGAGGCTTGAGCCTTATGAGGGGAAACTCTCAAGTACGATTCTTAGGGGAGAAAAAGGCAGTAATGCCTTTTTCTTACCCGACATAATACGCAACTTTTAATAAAGTCCACAATTTTAGGCAGTCAATGCGTAAGTCTTATAAAACCCAAATCAACCATCATTTTCTAGATTTTCTGCACTTAGATATCAAACTGGTGCTTGTCGCTGTCACTTATTGGCTGGCCGGAAAATTTGGTTTGTCTATCCCGTTACAAGAAGCTATTACTTTATTTTGGCTTCCCACCGGCATTTCTGTAGCTGCATTGATGCGTTGGGGTTATTCATGTTGGTTAGGCGTATATGCCGGGGCATTCTTGGTTGAATTAGATCTAGGCTTGTCTTTGCCTGTCGCTGCAGAAATCGCCATTGGTAACACCCTAGGGCCAATGTTATCGGTATTGTATCTGAGGCGCTCCCACTTCCATACTTCATTCGATAGGCATCAAGACATTCTGTTTCTGTGCATAGCTTCTGCTTTCGGCATGACAATATCGGCAGGCAACGGTGTATTTTTTTTATGGCTCAATGGTGTTATTTCATCGCCAGCAATTAGTTCAGCATTTGTTTCGTGGTGGGCGGGTGACTTCGTCGGTGTTTTACTTGCGGCACCTCTGTTATTGTCCCTGACACCTGCTTCGCTGAATGAATTTTGGAAGGTACGATGGGAATTTTTGATGTGTTGCATAGTGACTGTCCTACTCGGATGGTGGCTATCCCACGTCATCAATGATGTAAGTTCATTAGCGATTACCTACCTGACATTGCCGCTGGTTATTTGGGCTGCATTACGCTTCGGAATCATCGGTGCATCATTGGCAACACTGTTGCTTTCGCTTTTGGCTGCAATTGGAACCGCTGCTGATACCGGGCCCTTCCATGCATTATCCCAATTCCATGGGTTATGGATACTGTGGAGCTACGTGGTGTCAATGTTATTAGTGGGCTTGATGATAGTAGCCTTGGGTGCTGAGCGCAGGGCGGCAGATCATGACTTGAGGGTGAATAATGAGCGCCAGCTTTCGGTGTTAAATAGTGCCATGGATGCCATACTGCATCTCGATGCCCAAGGATGCTTGTTATATTGGCCTCCTCAGGCAGAACTTATTTTTGGTTGGAGGAGCGAAGATATAAAAGGTCAGTTTTTTGACCAAATGATTATTGCCGAGTGTTCTCATGAAACGATTCGGAGTAGCTTGCAAGGTTATTTATCCACTGGTGAAAGTTCAAAACTGAACCAACGCATCGAAATCATCGCACTGCATCATGATGGGCATGAATTTCCAATTGAGTTGAAAATAACACCTATTAAGTTTGCACAAATTGTTGAATTTAGGGTCTTTATTCGGGATATCACCCAGCGAAAAAAGGACTTGCTCGCGCTCCAGAACAGCGAGGAACGCTTTCGAGCCTTGTTTGAAACCTCAACCGCTGCCATTATGACCTTAAGCCTTGAACAAGGTTTTTTATCCGGTAATCCAGCGACTATCCGTTTATTTGCCTGCCCTGATGAACAGGCGTTTATTGGAAAAGATCCAGTATTTTTTTCACCTGAAACTCAGGCTAATGGCGAACTATCAAGCGAATTGGCTAAGCAAAAAATGGAAGAGGCTCTGATTCACGGCTCACTTACTTTTGAATGGCTACACCAGCGATTAAATGGCGAAATTTTTGATGCTGTCATTCAATTAGATCGTATTGAGATCAATCATGAGGTTCAATTGCAAGCTGTAGTTCGAGATATTACCAAACAAAAACGCTTTCAAGCAGATTTGATAGCAAGCGAGGATCGTATTCGTGGCATCCTCCGGACTATGAGCGATGCAGTCGTGCTGATCGACCGTGAGGGGATTATTTTGCTCATTAACGATGCGGTTTGCTGTCTATTTGGATATTCAGAACATGAACTATTAGGGCATAACGTCAAAATTCTAATGCCGGAACCCTATTTTTCAGAGCACGATGGGTACTTAAAAAAGCACGTAGAAACTCAGGAAAAAGTTATCATCGGTCGACGCGTTGAAGTTTATGGCAAATGCCGGAACGGCGAATTGGTTTTGATTGAGTTATCGGTCAATGAATTGATCAATGATCATGGAACCTTTATTGGGGTAATGCGAGATATAAGTTACAGCAAAGCCGTTGAGAAAGAATTAAAAGACGCACATAAAGCAGCCAAACAAGCAGAGTTCTTGAGCAATCAAGCCTTGGACTTAGCCTGCTCAGGGCATTGGTACATTGATTACAGTCAAGGTGATGAGTATTACGTTTCTTCACTTCGAACCGTTGAGATCTTTGGAGATCCCCCGCGTGACAACTTCCGTTATCACATCATGAATGACTGGTATGTCAATCTTGAAGCAGCGGACAAGACGCTTGCCGATGCAACATTGGCCAATTATCTAGCTGCTGTTGAAGGCACTTTACCTCGTTACGATATGATTCATCCTTATAGGCGACCCTGTGATGGTAACATCATCTGGGTACATGTAATAGGCGAAGTGATACGAGATTCAGACGGCAGTCCTACCTATCTTTATGGTGTGGTCATGGATATAACCGCTAGCAAAGTGGCCGAATTAGCTCTGATTGACGCTAAAGAGACTGCGGAAAATGCAACTAAGGTAAAAAGTGAATTTTTGGCCAATATGAGTCACGAAATCCGCACACCTATCAATGCCATATTGGGATTTTCACAGTTGGCGCTTCGGAATGAACTTCCCGCCGAAATCCGCAATTATCTTAACAAAGTGCATATCTCAGCGGAGAATCTGTTAGGTATCATTAATGACATTCTCGATTTCTCCAAAATCGAAGCTGGAAAATTAGCGATAGAAAAGATCGAGTTTCGTGTCGATGAACTTATTAATCAATTGCACGATATTTTTAGAAGCATGGCGAGCCAAAAAGGCCTTGAATTAACAATTGGCATAATGTCAGGCGTGCCTAATGTGCTCTGGGGCGACCCGTTACGTTTATCTCAGGTCCTCATTAACTTATTAGGTAATGCGCTTAAGTTTACTTATCAAGGTGAGGTTTCATTATTAATTTACGCCATGGAACAGGTTGGAACAAGCGCTAAGCTGACGTTCTCGATCCAGGATTCTGGAGTTGGCATGACTGAAGCGCAATTATCAAGCTTATTTAATGCCTTTCATCAGGCGGACGCATCAACTACCCGCAAATATGGCGGAACAGGGTTGGGGTTGGTGATCAGTCAAAAATTGGTCAAGTTGATGGGGGGCAAAATAGCTGTTCAGAGCAAGCCCGGCCAAGGTAGTCAGTTTACTTTTACGTTGGAATTTCCTGTCCTACAACAAAATCAATTGGATGAGAGTCAATTCTTGGGCAAGCGTATATGGGTGATTGATGATAGCTCAATCATGAGAACTTTGCTGGTCGATTTATTGGAAGGTTTTGGGTGTCAAGTTGAGGATTTTAGTACGGGAAAGCAGTTGGAGGCTCGTTTGTCACTTGAGTCTACTGCCGATTTGATTCTGCTGGATTGGCAATTACTAGATAGTGAGGGTTTGGAATTAGCTCAGCAAATTCATAACTTACCCAATCGAACACCGATAATCCTGATCAGCGCCGATGATCATATCCAGAAACCACAAATGGATAGTGATTTGTTTTTGGACGTGATGATCAAACCCATTAATCCTCTTTTGTTACAAGATAAACTGCTTGAACTGTTTTCTGGCAAAAAGAAACCGCCAACATCAATGGTTATCGACGAGAAAATCCCTAATCTTGAGGGCTATCGCATTCTTTTGGTCGATGATAATGCCTTTAACTGTGAAGTGGGATTTGAGTTGATCAAACTGACCGGCGCAAGCGTAACCATCGCGAACGATGGGCAACAAGCCGTTGATGCAGTTTTTAACGCCCCTTATGACTTGGTATTAATGGATATCCAAATGCCAATGATGGATGGTTATACCGCTACTATATTGATCAGAGAACAATTTAAATTTCTGCCCATCATTGCTCTGACGGCCCACGCCATGCAGGAAGAGCGTACCCGAGTATTGGAGGTGGGGATGAATGATTTTGTTACTAAACCTATTCAAACAAAACAGCTCTATGATGCTCTGGTTAAGGGGTTAAACGAGGGGGCACCTAAAGAAACCACTGATTTATCGGTTGCCAATCATCAATCCTTGGCGACCGAGGTGATTGTTACCAATAGTCCCGATGCATTGATCTTGCCGGGTTTTGATGTGGCGATTGCTCTTGAAAGGCTTGACGGTGACATGGATCAATATCGTCGATTTCTAATATTGTTCCGTGATCGCAACGCAATGTTACTTGAAAAGCTGATTGCCGAATTGGAGGCCGGTAACATGGATACGGCAAAACGCTTAGTCCATACGCTCAAGGGCAGTGCTGGCACCATAGGTGCCGTGAATCTTCAGTCTGCTGCGCAGATCGTCGATAATGAACTTAAAACATTGCCAACCGCAGATAGCATTCTGACGAGCCAAGCCTTGAGTGAACTAAAGATTCAATTTGTGCAAGTGATGAAAACACTGGATATAATTAACTAAATTTATTTGGGAATAGTATGAAAAACGATAATTCAGAACTGAAGGGACGAATACTGATTGTTGACGACGATGAGATCGTATCTGGAATGTTGACTGTATTGCTTGAAAAATATGCTTATGCAGTAAATTCGGTTGAATCTGGGGAAGACTGCCTTGCGCAGATAGGCGACCTTAAACCGGATGCAGTGATCTTGGATATTCATATGCCGGGGATAGATGGTTATCAGGTCTGCCAGCAATTGCGAGAACGCCCTGAAACCCATGACTTACCGATCATTTTTCTATCTGGACTTGAAGCGCTAGAGGATCGATTGAAAGCTTACGATGTAGGTGGAGACGATTATATTGCCAAACCGTTCAATCCCGAAGAGATTCGTCGTAAAGTGGATATCGCCATGCGAATCAAACACAAAAGGGATCAGAATATTGTTGAAAAGCAAGTGTCTGATACGACAGCAATGACGGCAATATTTAGTCTGGGGGAATTTGGCGCCGCGTTAAAATTTACCCGCGATTCACTTCACTGTCGTTCGCTTCAGTCATTGGCTAAGCTTGCTATCGATGCCTTGCAGACTATTGGCGTTGAAAGCCATATACAAATTCGAACGCGTGATTTCGGCACGTTGACCGTGACTCCGGAGGGGCCTGCCATACCATTGGAAGTCTCTGTATTTGAATTATCGCTCAAACAGGGGCGTATATTTCAATTCAGTCGTCGATTGATTATCAACTATGAATCAGTTTCCATTTTGGTATTGAATTTACAACTCGATGATGATGAAAAAGCAGGACGAATCCGTGATTATGCCGCCATCATTTGTGAAACCAGTGAAGCCGCAGTTGAGAATATTCTGCTTCGTCTGGATGCCAATGCGCGGACTGAAGAACTAAGGCAATTAGCTGAAGCCACTCAAACTGCGATTGAAAATTTGCATACTCGCTACCGTCTCCAGCAAGCAGATACTCGCTTCGAATTGGATCAAATGATTCATGCGATGGAAGATATGTATGTGTCGTTAGGATTGCTTGAAAGTCAAGAAAAGACAGTCAACCATCTTATTCATACGGCTAAAAATAATGTGATGAATCGGCTAGAGCAAGGAATGGTAGGCGAGAATGAATTCAAAGAAATTTTAGAACGATTGGCCGAAGCTGCAAGTTACTCCGTCCCCATGGAGGAGGAAAGTCAGGAATCCGATTCGATTGATCTATGGTGACCCTCGATGTTCCGATCTTAGAGCGTGTTTTAAAAGTCCTCATCCAGCAAAATTAGTTCAAAGCTTACTTAATTTTCCGTAAAAAAATGGGCAAAACATTAAACTTTTGAGCTGCTTTAATAGCTGATTTGGTCATTTTTTGTTTTACAAGACTTTTAAAACATGCACTTAGGACTAATGACTTTGCCTGTGGTCACTTCAAAGTGCTGTGGACAGTTTAATCCCAAATCAACAATCTAAATCTTGCAAAACTTGTCAATCAACAATCCATTATTATTTGCGGTATAACTTTCATAAGCCTGAAAATGCTTGCTCTTAATCATCTCGAACTTCACGTTTTGCAGCGACCGACTATACTTGTTTTACAGACTGCACCAGGGGCAATGACAGCTTTAGTTGTTGTGAGTCGAAGTTGCCTTTACGACGAACCGAGAGATCCGCAAGATTTCGATAAGACATACGGCAAAGCACACATGCCTTACCTGCCTCAGAGACTGTGTAGCTAAGGGGCAGGTGGGTATTTGTTCTGTAGAATCGGTGTAGAGCGCCTAGGATGCTTATTAAACTCCCTTTTAGCGATAGAAAAGACAGCATTAAGAGGCAAAATGAACTTATCAATACAGACACGAATTGGCATTGTAGTTGTCGTAGTCTTCCTTTCATTAAGTATATTGACATCCTGGTTCACTGTTAAAAGTGAACGGGCATTAGTCGAAGATTTAGCGATTGAACAAACTAAAAAAATTGCCCAGAGCTATTTTGATGGTCTAAATACGTTAATGCTAAGCGGTTCAATGCGTGAAAGTGAGGTCTGGCGCAAAAAAAACATGTCGCATGAAAATGTTGTGAACGTTCGCCTGATTCGTTCAAAAATTTTTGCTGAAAATAATGGTGCAGGAACCAAAGAGCAGCGCCCACAAGATTCATTAGATGAGCGAGCATTGCGTGGTGATTTTGTCGTCGAGATTCAAGAGAATCAAGACCATCGTTTGATTTCAGTGCTTCAACCGGTGATTATGACATCAAATATCAATGGGGCTAATTGTGCTGGTTGTCATGCTTTTCCTGAAAAAAGTGTCCTGGCGGCGATACGAGTCGATTATTCTCTGGCTGAACTGGATGCTCGAATAACGCATAATTTACAAATTGCAGTGTTGATCAACATTACCTTATTGATCTCCGGATTGATCATAATTTTGATGGTATTGAGGCATATCGTCTTGAAACCGCTCTCTAAAATGCGTGATTTAATGCATGTTGTAAAAAACAACTCTGATTTAACCGTCCGTTTCAAAGTAGAATCGCAAGACGAGATAGGAAATCTTGCCGAAGCATTTAACGATTTGTTAACTAATTTTTCAAGTAGCTTGGGTCAAGTTTCAAATTCGACTGATAATTTGCGATCAGCTACAGAACGAATTGTCCAAGTCGCTAGTCAAACCCAGCAAGTTGCATTGGAGCAACGTATCGAAACAGATTCGGTCACCAAAGCCATTTTAGCCCTTGAAAAGGTTGTAGATGATGTGCGTAATAGTGCAAATAGTGCCGCTGACGCATCGATTCAGGCAGATCAAACAGCGTCGGAGGGTGCAAAAACCACACAGCAAGCAATTAATGGAATATTAGATTTGGTAAACGATATAGACCGAGCTTCAGAAGTCATCAAACAACTCGATGATCGAAGTAAGGGAGTAAGCTCTGTACTAGATGTCATCAAGGGCATAGCTGGACAAACCAATCTACTAGCTTTAAATGCAGCAATAGAAGCTGCTCGCGCAGGTGAGCAAGGGCGGGGTTTCGCGGTTGTTGCTGACGAGGTGAGGACTTTAGCGACCCGTTCACATCAATCAACCGAACAAATTGAGAAAATCATCCAGCAGTTACAGTGTGAAGCACAAGAAGCTGTCAATGTAATGCTTAAAGCCAAGGAAAGCGCTGAACAAAGGCGTGAACAAGTACAAATTGCCGATGATGGTTTGAATTTGATTGCCGACCGAGTAACCCATATTCGGGAGCTTAATGTCAGAATGGCTAAGGCTGCAGATGATCAGAACGCTTTTGTAGACAATGTAAGTAAGAGTGTCTTCAATATTACTCGCCTAGCAAGCAGTACAGCACAGGATGCCGCAGAAACCAATACTGTCAGCCTGAAACTCGAGCAATTATCTCGTGAGTTAACTAAGTTAGTCGAAAAATTTCGCCGTTAAATTTGCTTAATTTATACTCGTTGCTCTAGTTTTTTTGGCTCTTCCGTATTTTCCGAGGTATCTACTAGATAGAGTAGGACATAATCGAATAGGCTATGTCTGCGTTAAACGTTGAAATGAATTTTTTGTTTCGCAGCGGGTCGAACATAAAAGTTGTGGAGGGCATAGTTATGAAAGTTCCACACTATCTGAGCAGCGACCCTAAAATAAAGATGTAAATTTTTGTATCTTTGCAGATCATTATGTGGATAATAATTAATGTCATTTTCTCGAATGACAGTTCAATGTCTTGGCAAGACAGCACGTTTTTTTTCCTATAATCTAATTAATATAAAGGCGTTTCTTATTCCTTGCTCAACAAAAAAAACAATGAGATAAGAATTTTCTATTTAAATTTGGTACATCAAAGCCTGTCTACACTGGCATTCTGAATACAAATTCTGGAATACCTGCGTTATTAATTGTCCGTAGTAATGACAGGTCTGCTGAACCTCGTAAAATAGCTATGGTGATTAAAATTTTATGCAATATATTGAAATAATTGATGAAATTTATCATGGTGAGGTGTTGAGCCTGAGAATAAGTGCATTGCAATAACCTGAACCTCTAAGTGTAATGCCAAAATAGGCAGGTTATCCCCGTATCAGAACAACCTCATTAGGAGTAAATACTCATGATTTACACCACACCCGGTACTACTAATGCTCTAATTCAATACAAAGCTAAATACGACAATTTTATCGGTGGCAAATGGGTTGCTCCGGTTAAGGGTGAGTACTTTGACGTGATCACTCCAATTAACGGCAAAGTCTATACTAAAGTGTCGAGGTCGAGTGCTGAAGACATAGAACTGGCATTGGATGCGGCACACACCATGGCTGATAAATGGGCTAAGACTTCGCCTTCAGATCGTGCCAATGTACTACTCAAAATCGCTGATTGCATCGAAGCAAATCTTGAAGTATTGGCTTACGCAGAAACCGTTGATAATGGAAAACCCATACGAGAAACGCTGAATGCCGATATTCCCCTCTGTGTCGATCACTTTCGCTATTTTGCCGGTTGCTTGCGAGCCCAGGAAGGTGGTATCAGTGAGATTGACGAAAATACTGTTGCCTACCATTTCCATGAGC
The DNA here is from genome assembly GCA_947505105.1 of Methylococcaceae bacterium. Lineage (GTDB taxonomy): Bacteria > Pseudomonadota > Gammaproteobacteria > Methylococcales > Methylomonadaceae > SXIZ01. Next base: position 13,109 of record CANNKG010000115.1, read on the forward strand.
CACTCGGTGTTGTAGGTCAGATTATTCCATGGAACTTCCCTATCTTGATGGCTGCCTGGAAGCTTGCACCTGCTATAGCTGCAGGCAACTGCGTCGTACTTAAACCTGCTGAATCGACGCCCATTAGTATCCTAATATTGGCCGAACTGATGGGTGATTTATTACCCCCTGGAGTCCTTAATATCGTCAATGGGTATGGTCGTGAGGCAGGTATGCCGCTAGCTAAAAGTAATCGCATTGCTAAAATTGCCTTCACCGGTTCTACCACCACAGGGCGTGTTATTGCCCAAGCGGCGGCTAATAACCTCATTCCAGCCACATTGGAACTCGGCGGCAAGTCGCCCAACATTTTTTTCGAGGATGTCTGCGCCGCTGATGACGGTTTTTTGGATAAAGCGATTGAAGGACTGGTCATGTTTGCCTTAAATCAAGGTGAAGTATGCACTTGCCCTTCCCGAGCTTTAATTCAGGAATCGATTTACGAGCAGTTTATAGAGCGTTGCCTAAGTCGTGTAAAAGCAATCAAACAAGGCAACCCACTGGATACTGAAACAATGATCGGTGCCCAAGCATCCAAAGAACAACTCACTAAAATCATGTCCTATCTTGATTTAGGCAAGCAAGAAGGGGCGCAAGTACTCATCGGTGGCAATCAAACTCAACTGGAGGGCGACCTGGCTGGGGGTTACTATGTTCAGCCGACTTTGTTCAAAGGACATAACAAGATGCGCATCTTCCAGGAAGAAATCTTCGGTCCCGTGCTTGCAGTTACCACCTTTAAGGACGAAGCTGAAGCACTCACAATCGCCAATGATACTCTCTACGGTCTTGGTGCTGGTGTCTGGAGTCGCAATGGTAACGTTGCTTATCGTATGGGACGTGCCATTAAAGCGGGACGTGTTTGGACTAATTGCTATCATGCTTATCCTGCTCACGCGGCTTTCGGTGGTTATAAAGAATCAGGTATAGGTCGTGAGACGCACAAGATGATGCTTGATCACTATCAGCAAACCAAGAATCTGCTAGTCAGCTATGCAGAGAAGAAACTCGGTTTCTTCTAAGTTTCTCACCGCTTTTTTAAGTTATTCACCAGGGGAATAAACTCGTCTTTCTTATTTTCAGGAGGTTAAAATGGTTGAAAAGTCATTGCGACAGAAGTAGCACTTGAATTGATCGAGTTTCTGAAGAAAAAACATGGCGCGCTGATGTTTCATCAATCTGGAGGGTGTTGCGATAACAGTGCCGCCAATTGTTTTCTTCCGGGTGAAATAACCATCGGTGCCAATGATGTATATTTAGGCGAGATTGGCGGCTGTCCATTTTATATAGGTAAATCACAATACGAATATTGGAAGCATACTCAACTGATCATTGATGTGATTGAAGGAGGACAGGGCGGTACTTTTTCACTCGAAGCTTCTGAAGGTAAGGCTTTTCACACTCGATCCAGAGTATTCAGTACCGAAGAACTAGTTGCGTTGAGTGAAGAAAATTCTGCTATTGCCGATATTCACAATCACTATCAATAGTTGTGGAAGGTGATAAATGGACATAGAACTCATTAAAGTTAAGCCAGAGGATATTGAACTGGGCAAACCCTTGCCTTTTTCCATTTATACACAAGGGCAACTGCTGCTCCTCAACGAATCTGCCGTTGTCTCTAGTTTAAAACAACTTAACATACTCTTGGAAAGAGGTGTTTATAGAAATCTTACGGAACAAGAAATCCAGGCGCTTGACGTTCCAAAAGAAAATCTTGCAAAGCTACAATCCAATCCTTTTGCATGTATTCGCTATTGTGTTGATAAATTACAAATACAGCTTCAAGCGATAAACTTAAGACAAATGGGTAATGCTCATTTTGAAA
>CANNKG010000116.1 GCA_947505105.1 Methylococcaceae bacterium
AAAAAGGCGTGAAGATGAGTAAAATGGCATTTAAAGCTATTAGCCATAGGATAGAAAGAGACGCATCCCTACCGAAATACTACATGACTATCCAGCCTCAAATTTAAACAGAATTAATGGAGGTTATTTTTTGCGAGTTACCTAAGTAAAGGCGCTGACATTTACACGGTGTCTAAATTGTTAGGGCATACCGAAATCAAAACAACTCAAATCTACGCCGATATTATTGATCAAGTCAGAAAGGACGCCATCCACCTGATACCCGATATAGGCATTTTGTAGCATCCTAGACTAGGCAAGCCGGGCTTAGACGTTTAACCAAGGGTAGTCGAAAAAAAAGTTAAGGGGGTATATTAAATTTCTCGGGGGAATTGGGGGAGATAGTCTTATATCCCTTATCAGTACTGAATTTGTTGCTCCCCCAACTTCATTTTTTTGGGGGAGATTATCGATAAAATCAGTGTTTAATCGAATGGAACGCTTCACACTGTTCTTTTTGGCGTTAAATTTTCGATTAAATTACGTGCAAGGTCCTGAATCGAATGCACCGGCGGATTAAGCACATGACGATAGGCCAAGCTATACACAAAGGTGGCCGCGCATTCCTGACGGGTACAACGGCAATATAATTCGACCACCCGATGATCATCAGTCATATTGTTTCTTGATTGAATCAGGGCCTTGGCATGACAAAACGGGCACGTAAGCCGCATATTAATTTCTCCCACCACAAATCACATCAGTTTACCCCGGCAAACATTGCGGTTCTTCATTGAAAGCTGAAATTATGCTTATCACCCATAGTATGATTTTTCAAGGCTTAGGGCTGGTTTGCGCGTGGCGTTAAATGCCGCTAGGGGTATTGGGCCAGTAGTTCAGGTAATTGTGGGATAAGGCTAACCAAGCTAGGGGGCATTTTTTTTGTAAAAAAGTCAAAATAACTGTCCCACTGTACCAAACCCTCTGAACACCGCTATTGATAAGGCTTCTCTATGGTACAGTTATATTTTATTAACTACACCATACTGTACCAACTATACCAAAGAGAGGGAGATTTTTAGCGCTGAGGTCACGATTCCCCCGCTTAGCCTGGTCAAAAATACAGCGCGTTTTCTGATCCCGACCCTTCCGGCTTTCCTAGATATGAAGTCGATTGTCAACCTTATTCAAAACGCTTTGAAGACGCCAAGAAAATTAGCTTTATGGAAACCACAAATTTACATAAGATATTTAATTTTATTGACGACATAGGTAATCACCATGCGAATCGGAATAGACGCGGAAAATATACCGCACGTAAGACAAGGGTTGCACAATGTGCCAAATTCGATCAGAAAGCCAGTTCTAAAGTTACTTGCCCAAAAAGTGATTAGCAATAGCAAAGCCAGAGTTGCGCAACAAGTAGATGTCGAGGGCAGCCCATTTCCGCTACACCAGCGCCGCCGCAAGAGGAAAATGCTGGCCAGACTGGTCAAACACTTAGCTATTGTAAAATCCAGTGAATTTGAAGTTATTGTGGGCTTTAAAAATCCAGTTCATGGCGAAATAGCCGCAAAACAGCAAGAGGGTTTTACTGAAACAGTGACAAGACAGTCGATGTCAGTCAGACAAGCCGATCCCAATGCCAAAGCGACGCGAAGGCAAGCAAGGGCCTTACAAGAACTCCAGTTCAAAGTCAGAATGGGAGAAGGTAAACCAAGGACAACGCCAACCATCAAATGGATTGTCGAGAATATGAAAATGGGTCAAGCCGGCGCTATTATTCGTGAGTTAAGAGGTTCCAGTGCCGAACAATGGACCACTACTTTACCCAAACGGAGCTTTCTGGGGGTCTCCCCAGCGGAAATGGATGAATTGATGAATTTAGCGATTCAAGAGGCTCGAAACGCTATGGATGCGGTCCGCTGATGTTTTACATCGATCAATTGAGCCAATCGACTTCATGTGTGATAAAGATGGTTTTATAATATATACAACCGGATAGCCCGACGGGGTAATAAGCAGGATTCGTCAACTTGTTTCCGGTTGATTCCTTCCTTGACGGTAGACGCTTTGACCGGGCGAATGAATCATGCCAAAAATTAACAAAAAAATAGTCGTTGATGAGAATACTTTACGTGAAGAATTATTTGATCAAGTATTTAACAGAACAAAAGACATTGATGAGAGTGCTTCCCCTGACGACCAAGCAGATAGTCTTGAAAAGAGCTATTTTGAAAGTGGCGGTAATACTCTTTTAATAATTTTATCGCTAGTCGACGCTAGCATAGAATTAACGATGAAAACTAGGCTATTTATAGCTAGCGTTTTAGTTAGACTGGGTATGCCCTCTATACCAACAGACGAACTATTCCAAGATGATTTTTTTGTCAAACCTGCTAAACCTGCCGGTAAAATCAAAAAAAATTACTTTAGGGATGTATTTATTCATTTGTTTATAAATGAGCTTCTTAAAGAAAAAGGACGTTCACATATCTCTAATTACGATAGAGATGAAGCAGTTAGCATAGTAGCCGAATTGTTCAATCTTGAAGAGGAAAACGTATCAAAAGTCTATGATCGAATGAAACCCAAAAAACCTAAATAACCCCTATGACCGAGCTAATGAATCATGCCAAAAAATTACAGAAAAATAGTCATTGATGAGAATACATTTTTTGATGAGCAGGCATATATTACTAAAAAGCATTATTTCGAAAGTGGTGGTAATACTGACCATATCATTACACTACTCGCCAGAGATGACATAGAGTTAACAGCAAAAACCAGACTATTCATAGCCAGCGTTTTAGTTAAACATGCTGCACCTATCCGAACAAAAAAACAAAAAGATCATCTCTTCCCTGGAAATTATTTAGTTAAACCGGCGAAACATTCCGGAAAAGTCAGTAAATACTACTTCAGGCATTTAAATATTTATTGGGATATTGAGGATCTTAGGCAAGAAGGAAATAGACTAACCTCTAATTCTAAAAATGATGGAGTGGACTGTAAAGTAGCCGCTAAATGGCATGAAACCGAATTTAACGTATCACAAATCAATACTCGAATGAAACCAAAAGAACCTGAATTAGACGATTTTTTATAAAAAAAGACAAATAGCCCCCTTATCTGTCTTTGTTTTAAAAAAATGGACGTACTAAGATGACCTCAGACTTAAATAACAGTTTGAGGTTAATAAAATGCACAACACCCTCCCCGAAACCGGTTTTCTGCGCGTTTGGCAAATTATCGGTGACCGCAAAAAAAATATTCCACCCCTCATTCCAATTGGGCGGTCGACATTTTTTAAAAATATCAAGGATCAAAAATATCCATATTTGAAGCCGATTAAACTGGCAAAACGGACGACAGCCTACAGAGTCGAGGATGTCAAAAGGCTAATCACTGAGTTAGGCGGTGCCGTATGATTAGCTTGACACACCTGCCGCTTATGACTATTCTTTCTTTACTTTCCTTTTTTTTACAAAAAAAGAAAAGTCGGGCTGGAACCCCGTTTTTAACAGGTCATCAAATGACCGCGCCTCTTGCGGTTTTTTTACGTCTATCATTTAGAGCGGCATTAGTCCGTTTCTATTTTATGGCGGGATGTATTGGGCAGGCTTGCGCCTGGCCGTTCCTGTTAACGGTTGTTCCAACCCGATACATCTCCCGCCTCCCAAAGTTTGGAACCTTTGCTTGGCGGTTTATCCACATTAACAGGATCGACCCCATGAAAACTTCTGAAAATCCCCACGTCCAAAATCCGTCCGCCTCCCTGCCGGATAAGAAAATCATTTCCCGTTTCGTTTTGTTCAAAAAAACCTCAGTTGGTCGGCTCTTGATTTGTCAAAACCTCGATTTTGATCAAGCAATTGAAATTGACGCGTCACTTATTAAATTTCAGAAATTTGAGGTGTCACTATGACTAATCATGACCACAACATACAGGCCGACTCAATTTTTGACCATGATAACAACTCAGCTGAATCGCTAACGAAATCGAATCTACTCACCAAAATTGAGGAAAAATTAAATTTGCTGGCAATTTGCAATAAAACTGTTTTAACGCTCGAAGAGGCAGCTCTTTACACGGGTTTTAAGATTAGTTATCTCTACAAACTAACGTCGACTCAGGAGCTTGGACACTTTAAACCAAATGGAAAATGTGTGTTTGTCGACCGAATTGAATTAGAAGCCTGGTTAAAACGCCACCGAGTCAGGTCGCACAATGAAATTGCCGCTAAGGCTAGTGGCGATGTGCTGATGAGGGGGAAATAAAATGGAAACCTTTATCCAAAATACCGCTATAAGCAACAGTGACGAAAAATTATCCCAAGTACAGGAGATTATTGGATCGATTTTAAAACTAGCCGATCTTACTCCTGACGACCTACCCGATGCACCCGTCCCGACCAATCTGGCTAACAACCTTTTAGAGATTATAGAAAGCGCCAAAAGCAGCACTGAGTTACTGAGAATGGTTTATTCAAAGAATGTTGCCATTAAATTGGAAACTGTGCGCGGAGCGCTCACTTCAACTTATTCACGCTTATTTGACGCGGTAGCGTTAATTGACCGCTTTCCAACCCCTAATTTGCTCAAAATCAGAGAAGAGATCATTCCTGAATCTGAATATATTCAAGGTTTGTTGCCGAACTTGGAAGAAAATCTACCGTTAGAACTTGATGATGAAAATGAGGAATTGTTGTGTTCTATTTTGAAAGATGTAGACACACAACTACAGCGTTTGCTTGATCTAGTCGGAATAGAAAAAACGATCTATGAACTTCAAGAATCAATTCATGAACTCGAAAAATCAAAAATTGGTTATGAGAGTAAGAAAAATGATGACGATTCTTGAAATAAACAAGAATTGAACGAAAAGCGGGGCTGTCACGAGACAGTTTTGTTTTTAAGTTTGGACCCGGTTGGTTTAATAAACTCCATTCCCCAAAAAATGGACAACCAACCAGGCCGCCGAAGAAAAAGCAATATAAGTATAGCACTTTGGCGGCAATTGTCCATTTTTTGAAGGACTTTTGTTATGAAAAACAATTCGTTAATGGAAACAACTATTAAGGACGAACCGGGGGCAGCCCCACTCATCAACGCCTGTTGTCAGGCAGGCTGGGGGCTGATTTTGATCCCGCCTGTTAACGGCAAACCTACCAAGGGGCCAACCGGCAAAGGCTGGAATCAGCCGCGTAGTCAACTCAACAAAGCCGGATATTCAAGCAACCCTGATGATTTTAAAAATTGCTATAAGCCAGATTGGAACGTCGGCATGTTTCACCCTGTTAGTCATACCCTGGCCTTCGATATCGATGACCTGGCTCAAACTCTAAAGTTATTTGATTTGGCCGCCGGAATCCAGCTCTCAGATTGGTTAAATGACACAGTCAATGTACAAATCAAAAGCCCGAAAACTAATCGAGCCAAGCTGATCTTTAAATTACCGGATTCGCTTGAAAATCCCAGCCTTAAACAATTTAAACATGCCGGGAATGTCGTGCTTGAGTTGCGTTGCGGCAATTGCCAAGACGTTATTTCTGGCCGTCACCCGGACGGAGGGGAATATCAGTTTATCGGCAATCCGGCGCGGCTTCCTACCTGCCCGCCGATTTTGGTTGATATGCTCACCCACTGGGACGATTGGAAAACGTGCTTAACGTCAGTTTTAAGCAATACAGAGGGCCCGCCGATCAAGCCCCGCGTACTTAGCAAAGACGATGATATATCAGGCTATCAAAATCCGATCCTCGTTTATAACCAAACCCATACTGTTCGCGATGTTCTCGTGACCAACGGTTATCAACCATGCGGCCCTGATCGTTTCATCCGCCCGAATAGCAGTTCTAAGGCTCCAGGGATTGTAATACTCAGAAATTGTACAGACGGCATTGAACGAATTTTCAGTCACGGCGGAGATGTGTTAAATGACGGCTTTGCCCACGACGCTTTTGATTGTTTTAGATTGCTTGAATATAGCGGCGACATGAATAAAGCGCTTAAATGGAATCCGGCGCTCAGAAAAGAGAATCAGCGTGTTTATAAGCAGCATCAGGCGAGCCAAGAAAAGCCCGCAAAGACTGATGATCCAGTTACTCAAACGCAAGCGCCTGATACAAAGACCGTTAACCAGGCTGACAAAAAGGATGACGCGCTAAACGAATTATCCGACAACACTGCATTGAACCCAAATGACTTGGCAAAACTGCACAAAATAAACCAGACCCATGCGCATATCGTGTTAGGTGGTAAAAATGTCATTGTGTCTGAGAAACATTGTCAAGTTCAGGGCAAGGTTCTCAGCTTTGAAGTGCCTGCCGAGTTTAAAAAGAAATTCCTGCACGAGCCGCGGATTGGAGGCAAAAAGAATGCTGGCCAAGCGTGGTTGGAGTGGGTCGGTAAACGTTATTTACCGAATGGCACCGGATTTTATCCCAATCCAAGCAAATGCCCGCCGGGCGTATTTAATTTTTTCCAAGGTTTCCGGGTAAAACCAAAAACGGGCGACTGTTCCATCTATCTGGATCATCTTAAAAACATCATTTGCGCGGGTGATGAAATTGCTTATCAATATTTGGTCCAATGGTTGGCGCATTTGTTCCAAAAGCCGGATGAAAAACCCAATGTGGCTATTGTTTTAAAATCAGTTGAAGGCACCGGCAAAGGCACGATGATTGAGCCGATTTTGGAGATTTTGGGCATTCATGGCAACAAAACTAACGGCGCTTATGCAATTGCCGGGCGGTTCAATGGCGTAGTCGCCAATCGATTACTCATTTTCGCGGACGAAGTCGATTTAACAGATAAGCATCTCTCTGATCGATTAAAAAGCATTATCACTGAAACGTCAGTCAACTTAGAACGCAAAGGTCTGGAAATTGAGCCATTACCGAATTTTTGCCGATTAATCTTTGCCAGCAATCAAACCAGGGTTTTAAACGCGGGTATCCGTGAGCGCCGTTATCTGGTCTTAGAGCCATTAGATGAAATGGCACAAAATACCGAATATTTTCAAAAGCTCTGGGAATTTATCCGAAACGACGGCGCAGCCAAAGTGTTGGATTATCTGTTACAGCTCGATATTAACGATTTTAATCCTTACAAGTGCCCCCAAACCCGCGCCCTGGTCGATGAAAAATTAGCCAATCTGAACTTGGTTTACCGGTATTTTTACGAACAAATTATAAAAGAAGAGCCCTTCGACGGCTTATCGCGGATAACAGCACCGAAACTGATTGAGGATTTTATTGGCTGGAGCGCCAGACTGGAGACGGACATTCCGCACGCTGCCGCAAAACTGTTGACCGGAAAGATGATGGCAAAATTGAATATTGGAGTGCAGGGCCGGTCTGATCGTGGGGGGAAATATTACGAGCTGTCCAGTAGAGACGTATTGGTCAAGCAATTTGCCAATTTGCTGGGGATGAGTGAAACCGAACTTGACCCCTAATTTTTATAATTAAGCATAGGTAACTGCACCAACTGAATCAAAAAAATGGATTTTTTAAAAGTGATATAGGAGGAAAGATCATTGATTTAGTAGGCTTCGAGAGGGTGGGATAGAAAAATTTACAGTACCAGTTTTTTGGTGCAGAAAAATTTTTCTGAAACGCTTGAACCGCAAGGGATTCAAGGGTTTTGGTACAGTGGGACAGTTTGGACAGTAAAAAACGCAAAAAATTAGCAAAATTTTTTGCGCGTTTGTGTAGCCGCAATTCTAAGGAATATTCGTGGGGTTACCCCCGCTATTTTTGCATCTAAATGGCCTATAAATTTACATTTTTAGGAGAAAAATAAAAATCAGCCGTGATAATCAAACTGAAATAAATAAGGGCGGGCTTGAGGAGAAAAACCGGATTGGTTATCAATCCACTTTATTTATTGCCGGAGAAAAGACTTGAAAAACTTAACCCCAACATTAACGAAGTCTAATGACCTAGCTGAAATTTTGGCCATTAGCCGAAAGTTAGATATTGAGACCGAAATCGAAACGATGATGAAAAAACAAACAAAAGGCGTGGCGGAAATTGATAACTACTTATTTACTTTCTCATGCACGGGCGAAACGATCGTTTATCACTCACCGTTCCAGTACGAGCTCATTCTCGCAGCTTTGTTCGATGCAATGGCCGAAACTGAGATGGAAGCGCGAATTAGACAGGCAGCTTAAAAGCCTAGGAGGTTATATTCGTTATTATCTTATTTTTAATTTACTCATTAACAAAAAACCTAGGAAAAAATCATGAACACTCAAGAATTAACATTACTCACAATTACCAATTTCTCTATTGACTTGGTTAACAAATCCAAAAGCTTAACTGTTGAAAACGCTCTTAGCTTCAACTCTGAACTTGAGTCCCTCAACAAACAAATTGAGAAATTTAAAACAAGTTTTGGTAGCAGTAATCCATTGCTGGCCAAAGTTGAACATCTCGCTCAGTTAGTAAAAACTAAATCAGATAAGTTGACCGTTTGTATTTAATCTCTATTCCGGGCCAAGCGCCCGGAATTTTTAACTTAGGAATAAACAAATGAATACCCTTCAGGAAAAAAACGACATGATTGACGAATTAATTATTAATTACGCCCAAGAAAAGGCCCGTGGAAGCGTTTTAAACGATGAATTGCTTGCCATCCAAAGTGATATTGAATCGCTTGAGCAAATGAAAGCTGAGCATTTAGCCAGAATTAAGGAGATCAATTCGATCTTGGTTGAGAACAACAACAATAATTTTTTCGGCAAAGGTTTGTTGCCGCGTGAATTAGCCGCCTTGAATGAGGAATTAGCCGAACTGAGCACCAAAATCCAGATTTTTAATGATTCACTCGCTAGCGCCCATGAACAGCATGGCGCTTTAACAGAACGAAATGGTTTTGTATCCAGGGCGTTAAAAACGATAAAAAAAGATTTGGCGAAAGAGTTTTTAAAGCAGGAGATCAATAACGTGAGTGATGAAACCCGCGCGCAATTACAAAATATCATTGCGACAATGGTTCATTCCCAAACACAATTGTTTTACCCGAGCTTGGCGGGCCATCATAAAGCTATCGGGGAAGCCGTTTGTTACTTGGCTTTTGGTGAGCAGCAGCACGATAGTTATTCTTTGCTCAACATTTCCAATAAATTGAGCGACAAGGTTGTTGCTTAATTCGCTTTAATCGGGGCTATTTTGAGCCAAATGACCCCGATTTTTAGGCAAATAGTAATGACAAAACCGTTCGATAAAACCGCCAAAATCCGCCGATTGACGCCATTTAACTGACCATAAATATTTTTAACCCATTGTTTTTCATTGAAATATTAATTTAATTGGTAAATTATTCAATTAAACGGCTCATTGCCAATATGCAAAATAATTATATATTAATCATTGAGTTAGTAATTTTTTATGCTTGAAACAATAGTCTTAAATTGAAATTATGGTGAATTTTCGAATGCTATGTGAATCTCATATCCTATAAATTTACCATGTCAAAACTATCATAACATGTTGTTTTATATAATTTATGCACCAATTTAAATCAAATTAGCGCACCAATAAAGAATAGATCACACTAATTTTGTGCGAAAATTGCGCGGGCGAGGAGGAGTGATTGCGCCCCAGGCTGGTGCATGTTTAGCGTGGAAGTAAAAATGAACGATTGTTATCACCAATAACCGAGCAGGCAGATATGGCAATAAAGCAAAAAGGTAGCAAATGGTTTCTGCAAATTGACCGAACTGGGATTCCACGCATTCGAAAGCAGTTTGATACCAAAGAGGAGGCGCAAACATTCGAGCACCAATACCTGATAGATCATCAAGTCAAAACACTCAATTCAAAAGATCAACGAACCCTCAAGGACATCATCGAACTTTGGTATAAATATCATGGCATTAACTTGGCAGATGGCGAACGGCGCAAGCGCTGCTTGGTAGCATTGGCAATGGCCTTAAAAAATCCAATCGCAAGCCAGTTGACCGCTGAGCAATTTGTTGAATATCGCTTTGAAAAATTACAGGAAGGTATTGATCAGAAAACTGTCAATAATTGGCACGGCTATCTGGGGGCCGTCTACAACAAGCTTCGGAAATTAAAAGTCATTGATTATGAAAACCCGGTTGCCGCCGTGGATTTCATCAAAATACAGGAGCGCCAATTATCCTATCTCTCTACCAGTCAAATCCGGCAACTGATGGATGAAATTAAACTTGGCTGTCAAAACGAATCGACTTGGTTTGTGGCTCAGATATGCCTGAGAACCGGCGCCCGGTGGGGAGAAGTTGAGAACCTAAAGTTTAAACAACTGCACAGCGGCAGAATCACGTTTGAATTTACCAAATCCAAACGCACGCGAACCATTCCGGTCGACGAAAAATTCTACCAAGAGCTGATAAAATTTGCCGAATACAAGAATCCCAATGATAGGATTTTCACGAACTGTATCGGCGCTTTCAGAAGATCAGTCCGACGGGCCGACATTCAACTACCCAAAGGACAGAACAGCCACATCTTGCGCCATTCGTTTGCCAGCCACTTCATCATGAATGGCGGAAACATTCTGACCTTACAAAAAATCTTAGGTCACGCAGATATTCAAATGACAATGCGATATGCCCACTTATCAGCGGATCATTTAGCGGATGCGGTTAGGTTTAATCCGATTGCGTTGAAAGCGTGATAATGATGTTGGCAGAGTTCTACCCCTAGCTGCCTTTGACATAAGTTGCTCTATTGGCTGTTTAGTTGCAAAAAGCAGATATTCGAGAGATAAAGGCAAACTGATATTAATAATCTATACTGAGAGATATTCAGAACTATCTAATTCCTCGTTATGTCTAATATATCTGATTTTGAAGTCGACTATGGCGCACTCACTATTGATACAAGCATATTTGACAACTATGGTATAGCCATAGAAAAAGGACTATTTAGGCAGCTACATCAGTTTAAGGACAGCCCTGTTAATTTCATCCTCTCTGACATTGTTCATAGAGAAGTCAGGAAGCATCTGTTAGAAAAGACCAATGAGGCTCGAAGTAAAGTGGCCACCGCTATTCGTGCTGCTAGCGCTCAGCAGCTGGCAAGCGAGCCAGAAATAGCAAGGGCATCTGAGATGCTATCCCCAACAGATTTGACTAACGAGAATATTGTTGATAAACGTCTTTCGGATTTCTACGAGGCCACCGGCGCTCAATTGATAGAATCCTCAGAACATGTAGATATCGCTCGCTTGGTGAGGATGTATTTTGAATACCAGGCGCCATTTGAAGGTGCTGGTGAAAAAAAGAGTGAGTTTCCTGATGCTTTAGCTTTGCTGTCATTAGAGGCATGGGCTAATCTAAACAACTTTAACGTTATCGTCGTAAGCAGTGATAAGGGGTGGGAAGACTTTGCTAAACAGTCACACCGTATCCATGTGATAGACTCACTGAGCGTTGCTATTTCTCTTTTCCAGCCTCATCACTCAGCGAAAGATGTCGTCGCAGAATTGCAGACTGTTTTTTTATCAGGCAAGGACAGTCAGCTTCTGGGTGAAATTACTAGCGCGATTGAGAACAGCTTGGATGGGACGGAAATCTATGCTGATGCCAGCTCGGACTACTACTTAGAGGAAGATGAACTCTACGCTGAATATCTCGATCACAAATTCCTAACAGATGATAAAGGAACTCCAGAAGTGCGACTAATCCGTGTCAATTCTGACGGTATCGTCGTTCAGCTGTCAGCACTTGTGACTTGCAATGTGCATGGCTCCTTTCACCTTTCTACTTGGGATTCCATAGACAAAGAGTACATCGGTATCGGTAGTTCATCAGGCACTCAGACTGAAACGTATCAGACTGATATTCTAATGACGCTAACAGGTAACTTTCCTGCGTCGCTGGCAAGCCTAAAAGTTGATAAAATCGAAGTGCTGGATACGGTATCGCATGTCGAGTTCGGCAACATCGAGCCTGACTGGAGGGACTATGAAGAATAGGCATAACATCTCAGTCAACCCGACCGCCTGCAAACTTTGCTTGCGGATTACCTCCACACTCCGGCGACCTGTAACATTAAATATTAGATTTCAATGAGCTCACAAATCCACGATCAAGTTGTTGCTGGTATGCGAAGCGCATGTGAAGACATGCTCCGCTTTTCCGGCGAACCTGCGCGACCGATTAACGCAGAATATTTGTTTACTGTCGCTGTCGCGAGAGAGATCGACAAGCTAAATAGTTATTACGGAGACCCATACAGAATATATTTGGAAAAGAGCACAAAGAAATTCACGAGAGATTGTTTATTACCTATTAAGTTTGGAAATCCGATGAAACGGGACTCATCTATTATCAGGAGAGCGATTCCGAAAATCGATAATGGACGAATCGATATAGCTGTTTATCAAGAAATCTCAAAAAATGGTTATTTAGGTTATCAACCAGTTTGTGCAATTGAGTTGAAAGGATTTAATCCAGTTCGCTCACTAGTGCTCAAAGATCTCAAACGCAACCTTCGGTATTTTGAAGTAACGGGAGATACTGGTGGCAGTGTTCTGACGTCAACTATATTTGCAGCACTTCATTGTTGGGATAAGACTGAAGACGAGTATGAGGAAAACAAAAAAGTGGAGAAAATAGAAAATCTCTATAGATCTTGGCTATCGGAACTCTGTCATTCACCTAGTGTTGACACTCTGGTTAAGGCTCATTCTATAAGTAAAGACCTTGAAGGCGAAGTGGTAGAAGAGGTTGAATATCAAGTACTGAATACTGACACAATTCATCATTTTGTTGGAGTAACTGTAGAGTTTCGTGCAAAATAAATATAACTATCATATCAATTTCGATGGATACCTCTCGACCGTTTATGGGGGTGATAAAATAGCAATTTTTAGGCAAGAATCGACTATTCATAAATCAACCTCGGTCGGTTATTAGCCGAACTCCGTCGGCCATCGTATGATTAAGTAATAACTAGATTGAGCAAGTTTCAGATATAGTTTGAACTTTGACAGTTTTGAGATTCAAGTTCACTATCTGAAATTGATCGGTATGATTGTTTTTCGTGTGTTGGTGTACTCGGGAACGCCCGGCGGAGTCTATGTGACTTTACCAAGCCATCCATATAATTCTTACGCAAAGCATCAGGATTTCGATTAACTAACTTCGCCAGAACATTAAGCGTGATGTAACGATCTTGGCAAATTTTTAAAATTATTGCTTCCATTGCTCCACATTCCATACGTGATTTTTTGCGTGGTGTTTCAGCTATCTGTTCAAGATCAAAACGCAGTGAAGGTGACAACACTTCTAAATCATCGACAATTGGAGCATCCAAAAGATCCGATAGTAAACAGCCCAAACTATCACGATTTAATTCACCGTTATCTCCAATGCCAATATCGTTATGTCCGGAGCTTAATTCGCTATGTCCGGAGCTTAATTCGCTATGTCCGGAGCTTAATTCGTTATACCCAAAGCTGTGACCGTCGGAAAAAACCTGCTCCGGAGATATCAGCATTACGCCTGGTAAGTGGTAAACTTTTCCGCGCGACTGACCAATTGATTGCAAATAGCCATCCCGTTCCATACGAGCCAGACATCTACTTAGATCATGTGGATGCAAATCGCTAATTTCGATAAGCCGAGAATGGTTAACGATTGGCTCTATCAGAGCAGTAGCTAAAATCAGTCTTTCGCTATGTGACAACAAGTCGAACCGCTCTCCGAATCGTTCGCGTAACTCGGTTACAACCTGATCGGGCAACAAATCAAGCATACGTAATTCCAATATAGTTTGCTCTGGCTCATCCTTTTCATATAATGCCGGTGGTCGCCAATGCTGACTTTTCCAACCCTTATAAATTTTCGGTATTCCTGATCCGCCCCGTTCGCCCAGACCAATCAGAAGAAACATTTGATGTAAAATTCGATTTCGACAATCACTTTCACCGCCACGAATTACTTGCTCAATAGGCAAACGTAAACCACCAGGATTACGAAAGCCAAACATATCTGGACGTTTTACTATCAAAATCGACAACCTTCCGGTGAAATCAGCATGCACAAGCGTATTAACTAGAGCTTCTCGCAACGCCACATGAACTGGGGTGTCATCTTGTCGCCGTCCATCCTTTAACGCAAAAGGCACTTTGAGATCAGCGATTAGCTTACGATACACCCGTCGATAAAACTCGAATAAGTTACCGGTCCAAGTACCATCGGGAACTAAACGATCTATCCATCGTAATTCTGTTTTCGCTTCGGGTCGTTCCTGATAATCAAGAAAATAATGAGGTAAGGCTTCTTGAATAGCTGGCCAGGTACCAAACATTAACAAACCAGCCAATGTCAATCCTTCTTCACCACTCTGACGATCATGTCGCCAAGCGCGTAAACTACGTAAAAAATCATAATCACCCTGTTCTAAATAAGGATGTCCAGGTTTTTCATCTCGTAACATCTGACGATAAATGCGTAAGCTTTCACTATCTATGTCGTTAATTCCAAATCCACGAAGAATTCGCGCATCTCGTTCATCTTCGATCTGTTCAGCTAACATACGCTTGACTGTTTCGTTGTCACAGATACGATCACCATCATGTAAGCGACGATAAGTATTACCGAGAGGCTGTCCATTGAGATATACCGGTTTTTGTTTGCGCGTAGCCGCTGGAATTCTAACCAGCAAAACCGTCTTACCCTAGGCTGTCGAAATAAGTCCCTCTGTCCCAGTTATTTTACTCCCGATTTTTGGCTTGCAATATTGTTGAAAAAAGCTTGGCGTTTTTTTCGAACAGTGTAAGGAATGTTATCTTTTTCCCACATTTCCACGTCATTATGGCGAGCC
>CANNKG010000117.1 GCA_947505105.1 Methylococcaceae bacterium
CAAGCTCCGCAAGTCTTGCAAAATGGCGCTTGTGTAACTCCTGCACCTACTTGTCAAGCTCCGCAAGTCTTACAAAACGGCGCTTGTGTAACTCCTGCACCTACTTGTCAAGCTCCGCAAGTCTTGCAAAACGGCGTCTGCGTGACTCCTGCACCTACTTGTCAAGCTCCGCAAGTCTTGCAAAATGGCGCTTGTGTGACCCCAACGCCTACCTGTCAAGCACCGCAAGTTTTGCAAAATGGCGCCTGCATTACTCCAACACCTACTTTAAAAGAACTTATTTCAACATTTGATGAAAAAACGGGGATTTTATATTTAGCGGATGTCTTGTTGGCAAATGTTCATTATGCTGTCAATTTGCAACTAATTCAGCCTGGACAATTTGAATTGCTCAATATCACCAATAGTACTGAAATATCGACGTCTCCAATTATTTTCGATGCTGTTAACAATATGATGGAAGTTCCGAAAGTTGTTATGCTCGGTACTGGCGAGCAAGTTTCCGGTATTCTGAGTTACAAAGGACATGCGCCAAATGATAGGACAAAATTCATTTTTGAAATAATAAATTCTAAATCGTGCAATGCAACCCAGTCCACGGGAACAGGTTCAGATTTGGAAGGTCGCGTAATTGAGTTAAATAAAACAAGCGGTACTTTTAATCTGAGTTGGGATACCCAAAAAGTACCTGATAATCTATACGTGTTCTATGAAAATAAGATTATTTTTTCTACTAACTGTGTTTCTTATACCGGCTCTGCGCCAATAACATACTCGGGCAATTCAAGCAAAGTAACGGTTAGAGTGGAGGGTAATTGTTCGGGCTCACCAACGACGACAGAATGGTCTTATACACCCAGTTGTCCATAAGGAGGCTATTGATTAATCGTCTGCCCAATTAGCTGTTGGCCTTGTTTTGGGTTCTAATACCCAAATAAGGCCACTCAAAATTTTTTGACTTAGCAATCTGCACAAAATAATTAGCACCATTGACTCCCTCTCTCCGGGAGATGGTTGGGGGAGGGGAGTTAATTCATTAGATAAGCTCACTGTCAGATACGAAAAATAAATCATGAAAACCAAATGGCTATTATTTTTTCTCAGTTTATTCATACTGAATATCACTCAAGCCGATAATTCTTCCCGCGTTGCAGTGTTTTATTATGATGACCCATCAGTGGTTGAAAACACCACTTGGCAATATCAGACCGTCGGTTTTGGCGTACAAAGTCAGCTTAAACAGTTATTGCTCGATCAAAACTACTCATCGCTACAACTCGTCGATGAAAAGCGCCTAGCGCCAGAAACCAATCAAAGCAAACAGGCCGTTTGGTTATTAGCACCTGAGCGCGTTAACGAAACATGGTTAAGGGATATCGCTAAACGCTATGATTTACAACTAATTTATTGGGTACGGATTAATGATTTTTTGAAACCAGCCAAACGATTGCGCATCGGTATTTGGTCAATGGACTCAGAAGGCATTGAAATTGAGCTTGAAGTGTGTCGTTTTAATGTAAGGACCGAAGATTACAGTTGCTACGCAGGTAGTGCCGAGTCCAGCAAGCAATTAAATTCCTTCCTATATCAACCGATTGAACAAAATACGCGCGGACATTTTGACTATGACCAAGCCGAAATTGGCAAGTTAAGCAAAACGGCGCTTCAACAGGCAATTAAACAAGTACCCGAATAAATTAGACAGGGGGCCGAATGTTACCCAACTATACCCATATTTCAAGAATCTTATTGCTTGCAACACTTGCGCTGTTTCTAAGCAATTGTGCCACCGTTAGCAAGGCACCTTCAACATCTTCCAGCCCTGCAGATGTTGTGGAAGTACCCAGCCTACCGCCTTATCATGGCGCACGACAGCGAATCATGGTGTTTCCGTGGAATATTTCCAAAGTCGACTTGGAAAAATATCCTTATTTGCAGCAACAACGGGTAGGCTTCGGGTTGAGTAATCGCTTACTGGACATTCTTTATGACAGCGGGCGATTTGAGTTGGTCGAGGAAAAAAACCAAGTTATTCAGCGGATGACTCAACAATTAAAGCAATGTGCCGATGGAAACTGCGATCCAGCGTCTTCTATTAACGCTTTAGCGCTAAAAACAGCCGACTATATTGTCTATCCGGAAGTCTATCACTTTGGTGTGGATCGCGTGGTCGATCTCTCGGGTGTCAGTTCTCTGCAACAGGAGACTACCGAACTTGGCGTGCAGATCAATTTTGTAAATGCTAAATCGGGTGTGACTGAGGCGTTAGGCAGCTTTATTGGACATTTTGACCGTTCAGCAGAAGGTTCCATTTTAAATGAATTAGAGCGTTTGCCTTTCAGTCAATCCATTTTGGGTAAAGTCGCTGACCAGGCGATTACCGGAGCGCTTGCTAAAACCTTAACGCGTTTGCAACCCGGTCCTCAAACCATGATGGCTCAGGCACCTGCCGTTGAGATACCCAAGCCCAAAACGGTGGTTGTGATCCAAAAGCCTGAACCCGTTCCCCAAACCATTGAAGCAAGTCCCCCACCTGCATCAGTCGTGGTCACTAAAAAGCGCGAAACCGAGCCCATAGTCATCAATATCGCTTCAAATACCAAAGGTAATACCAATAATACCGAAACCAAGACGACTAGCTCATCTTCAGCTTCGCTTCAATCGACCGGAAAATTTTACGCACTCATTATTGGCAATAATGATTATAAATTTGTCGGTAAACTAAAAACGGCTCGAGCTGATGCTGAAAGCATTGATAAAGTGTTGCGCGAAGATTACGGTTATCAGACTGAGCTTATTTTGGATGCGAGTCGTCAAATAATCATTGAGCGTTTGGATAATTTAAGACGTACCTTGAATGAAAACGATAATTTACTGATTTATTATGCTGGTCATGGTTTTTATGATGATGCCTCTGAGCGTGGTTATTGGTTGCCGGTAAATGCGAGTGAAGATAATACCGCTGAATGGATTTCCAATACTGATATTACCGACAAAATTAAAGCGCTAAAATCTAAGCATGTGCTGGTAGTCGCTGATAGCTGTTTTTCGGGAACTTTAACGCGTGAGGCGAATGTTGATTTAGATCGGGAAAATGACAAGTCGCTTTATTATCAACGCATGCAAAATAAACGTTCACGCACGGCTCTAGCTTCGGGTGGCATTGAACCCGTTTCCGATTTAGGCGGCGGAAGTGGGCATTCGGTATTCGCCAAAGCGTTTATGGATACACTGAAAGACAATACCGCCATTATGGACGGCTCTGAATTTGCAAATAAAGTTCGGCAGCGGGTTATTTTGAACGCTAAGCAGACACCTGAATATTCTGATATTCGCTTTGCAGGGCATGAGGGCGGTGATTTTTTGCTAATCAAGACGCGAAAATAATTACCCTTTCAACGTAACTTATCAACTCGTCTACAACTTGGCAGGTCCTTTGCAAGAGTTTGCTTCGCGCACAATTAGCGTACGTTTGAGTTCTTGCAAAGGATAGCCGTATTCCACAATTTTATTGATAGCTAGGCGATAGCTACTTTTATTTCGAACCGCTTTTGCTGCATAGGATGCCGCCATCATTTCAAAAATTATTTGATGCTCTTTCAAAAACATCGTTTTTTTATTAGCAAGATCTAACGCTTCCAATTGTTTAATAAATTCGTATTGGACCGCAAAGGCCGATATTTCCAGTTGGCCAATTGAAATGGTCATCGCCTGAATATCCTGGTTGATGCGTTTAATTTGTCGATAATGATCTGTCTCATGAATTAACGAGCTTGCTAACTCTGCTATAGATTGATTTTCATTTAATAAGATAAACATACCTTCATAAATATATTGACCGTTTTGAATGATGCAGCCTTCACCAGATTCTCCATAATGGGATCCTGTCAATGTGGTTAATCGAATTTTGCCTTGACCTGCAAGTTCAGAAATATCTGCTTTAAATTTCTGACCAATTTCAGTTTTTAAGAGCATATTGATAGCTTGCTCAAGATTGATACGGTGAGCAAGGGGAAGAGGGAAGTTATTGATCGACTGGGGCTTGCTTGAATTAAGTTTTATATTAATTCGAGATGAAGCATGGCTCGTTCCAATATGCAAACTTAGCAAAATGCTTGTAAACAGCCATATGAATTTGCGAGTAATAACATGCATAAAAAGGCGAATAGGGTGGGGGTTAAATAATGCATTGAGTAGCTTTGATACTTTTTTGCGACGTAAAGTAGAGCATAAGTCACCCCAGACTATTTTATGTTGATCAAACCTGCTTGAGGTTGAGTATTTGAATCTTGGTTTTTTTGACGACTTTGCTCGGAAATATTTGAATTTACAATTTTAGAATCCTTGATAATAACCGATTGATTTTTTTCAAATATTGGCGAAGCACGTTCTTGTTTGGGTGCTGATTCCAATCCTGCTGCCGGATCGTCTTCAAAGGTGACAGTCGATTTGGATTTCGAGGTGTCATAAATTTGTAAAGTGTTATTACTCCATTCCCCGTAAATATATTTTTTTTTGCCTTTACCATCGAATAAGTAGCCTGTGACTTGATTATCCTTAGTTTTTTCGATCACTAAGTAAACATATTTATTGTTAATCCTACCGTGCAATTCATATTGCTTTGGCTGATTAGTGTTAGTCTGAGCCGTTAGACTTTTTTTATTTAACGTAGAGGTGGTTTTTATTGGAGTGCTTTTAATAGCTTTAGCTGGATTAAATTGTAAAGGCGTTTCTTCTTTGATATCAATGGTTGAAGGCGAAGGTGTCGTGGCATTTGCAGGAGCGCTAACTGGGCCACCGTTTGAGCCTAATTCTTGCTTCGCTTTTGCTGTGTCGGCAATATCCAGAATAACCACATCCGCTAGGAGTAGCTCATTCGCATAGATCTGTTCTGCCAAAACGGCAAGTAAACAGATTGATACCAGCTGGAAATAGTGTAAGCGCATAGCTATTCTCCGGGTTCAATGGAGCCGCTTCCTGTAATATTGGGTTCAACCTTTTTGGGATTACCGTAGTAGATAATTTCGCCAGCACCACTGATAATTGCCTTAAGTAAGTCTTTTGCCGTTATATTGACATTGCCTGAACCGGAGATCTGGATATCGGCTTGATTACAGAGCAAATCTTTAGCCATTACTTCTCCTGAACCACTTATTGAAGCCGATAATTGCTCTACATTCCCCTTGGCTTTGATAGAACCACTGCCACTAAGCGTAATTGAGAGCGATTTTTCTTTGAGGTCTATTAAGTTAACGTCACTGGCACCGTCGTGGATGAGTTTCTTAAGCACATTACTTTTTATTTGGACGGTTAAAGGCTGTTGAGCCTGATAATTGTGGGTAGAGCTAATGGTTAATACACCATTACTTACTTCAGTCTTAATGAATGGTAATAAATTGGCATCTCCAGTGACTTCCACTTGAGTGTCCTGATTATCTTGGTAATTAACGTTAACACTATTGGTCACTTTAATACTTTCGAAATGACCCACTTGGCGCTGGTCATTGCCAAGGACTCCAGAACCTTTCAACGTGGTGGAATCGTTTTCACCATAAACAACTCCATCAATGACAATTTTTCCGGTATAGGATTGACTTACCGCAGGCTGGCAATTGGATGCAAGAAAGAGCGCGAGACAAATTTTGCTTATCCTGGTCAGAGTCTTTTCATGGATTTGAATATACATAAATCACCTGTTTTAATGTTAGTGTTGGGATATTTCATACCCTGAAGAGCCGTCAAGTCATTAATATGGGATCCCGATCCCGTTATTGGATCGGGATGATAAGCTGACAAAATGACCAACGTAGCCGGAAGTATCATTGACGTGGAGTGTTCGCCACTGTCGGGGTTAAAACCTCCCTAAACAGTTATCGCGAAAGTGAGTGACCCTCCTTTTTTTATGACTAGTAAAGTGATTTCAAAGACTATTATTTACAATATCAAACCCAGATTAATTGTCGCTATAAAACTGTACTCGCCGGTTTGCCTCGTCTTCTGGACTGTATCCGGGGAGTGGTTTGGATTCTCCCATACCGATTGCTTTGAGCCGTGAGGATGAGATTTGATAATTATTGATAAGGTATTGCTTAACAGCCTTCGCACGTCGATTAGAAAGGGCTAAATTGTAGGTATCTGAGCCTTGCGAATCGGTATGCCCTTCGATGATGATGCGTTTATTGGCATACTCATCCAGGCTTAACATTTTGCCAACTTCTTCGAGAAAGGGGATAGACTCTTCCACGATTTTGTCGGAATTATAACTAAATTCAATGGGAAGCCCGACACTGGTTGATTCTGCCGTTGAATTATTAGCTGAAGAATCGGCTGTTGATGAAGAAGGGGTTTTTTTACCAAAGCTGATTGAGCGTTCACTTGAAACATTATCTTCTGATTTTTGTTGTCCAAACAATACGCGCCCCATTTCTTCCGCACTTGGAGGTTGTTGATAGATTTGGATTTGTTCCGCTTCGACATAAGATGTCAACAGGAAACAGACGATTGGTAAGAGTTGTTTTATTATGTTCATGATACGGACTCTGCTTTTTGATTTATTATTGTTTTAAAAGAATATAAATTTAAATTAATTTATTTCGCTTGCCAGCGCGTCAATTTGCCGGATTTATCAAAAAAAACCATTTGTGTTGCGTATTCCCATGCCTCTCCCCAATCGCCCTTAGTCGTTCCAGTACAACTCCAGCAGGGTTTCCCCCAAGCTGCTTTGACCTGATCCATGGTCATTCCTTGATTCAAATACCCAAGTCTGATTAATTGCACAGTCTTGCTATCCCATTCAGGATGCTCGGCGAGCATGTCTTCGCGTCGAGTCGGCGCATTTTCACACGCTGTTAAAAGTAAAATACTGATAAGTAGCAGTGTTGTTCGCATTGTCATACTCCTGATCATTGAATAACATAGTCTGTTGCCGATCTAATGTTGTAGTTTGACATTTTGCTATCATCGAATTGTCCATCTTTGGTAAAGAACATAACGTCAGACGGGATGGGTTTAGAGCTACCGATAGCTCTGATCTTATCAACGCCCTTAGGTTCTGAAATGTCAAGCGTAAACTCTGCGCCACTTGGTGGAATGCTATAATTTTTTCCAGGCTTACAGAAATTATCATTTTGATAGGCATTCGGAAATAGCGTACTGATGGCGCCTTTTGAATTGATAACGACAATACGGACGTACATGGGGTCACTTACTGAAAAATTAATTTTTAAAGTGTCACCGATCGCGTATTGTTTTTTCTCTGTGGCTATTTTTAAACTTCCATCGCGTTTAGGTGCTTGCGCCTCGACAGGTTCCTGTCTTGGTGGCGGCACTTCGATACGCTCTTGCGATTGCCTAGCTTGGATAGTGGGTACTTGGGAACCGGCATTCATACTTAAATTTTTGCGTCGCTGCCTTGTTGCGGCATTGAGCGGAATGTGTTCATACAAGGCAAGGTATAAGGTCTGATCCATATTGGTTGAATTAAGACCTTGTTTTTGAGAAAAACTTTGCAATGCGCCTTGGGTTGCACCATCAAGCTGACCATTGGGTGTCACACCAAAGCCATGGAGATAAAGCAATTCTTGAAATTTAGCGATTTTTTGAGACTCAGTTAATGCATAGAAATCCGCTAAAACTTGATCAATAACGACATTATCTTTTACGACACCTGGAATGAGACGCCAATAGGGCAGTTTCTGGTAACGACCGATGATCTGAATCATGCTGATTTGTACTAAAAGCCTGACACCTGCGTGTCGACCTTGGACTTTTTTTATTTCACCTTTAGCACCAAACGTGACACTTTTGATCGTAAAGCCAAGATTATCGCTTCGTGTGCCTTTATGGAGCTTGATACCATTAACGGCTTGAATGCGTGGAATTCCGGTAAAGGTTTTAAAATCAATCAAATTGAAGTCTAAGGTTACGCTGGATAATGACGACTTAGTTTGATCATCAAATTCAATACCGTACTGGCTTTTAATTTCGGCAGATAAGCTTAACCCGTCATTATCAGTGACCAAACCACGATCAAATTCGGTAATTCCACCGGAAAGTATCACTTGCGGTAAGATTTTATCGCCATAGTCCGAATACCCTGTGTTCGCGGTATTGGTCATAAATTCCGGTTCGTAAGGGATATAGCGAATATTTCCACCAATGCCATTCAACGTACTTTTTACCATTTCGGTAATATCCCTTGGTATTTCTGCACTGGTGGCAACCGAGGTTCCCGTGTTGTCCAAAATATCTTTAGACATTATTTTTAAAGAATTATCACTATAGATTGAGCTCATTAGACCTAATTGATCTATAGCTTCCTGATATACCGTAATTTTCGCTTCAGGTAATGTTTCATTGAGCTCAATATCAGCATTTTGCGGATTCAAGCCGCAACTGAACAGAACGAATGAAAAAGCAATGAGCTGGGCTCGATTACGAAAATATGGGCTAGTTCGCCTTACACGAATTGCATTTTGCCAATACATTACAGATCCTTATAGTTTATTGATTTAGGCATCTCGGGTCGTTTTTCTTCAACATCAAAATATTGGTTTTATCTACTTTATTATCTGTAGAATTAATCGCGTGATTTCCAGGGCAAAGCAAGATGGTATTGCCAATTTTTGAGTCTTGTGCGAATTTGGATTTTGCTTTACGAATGCCAAACGCAGTATTTGATTTTAAGGTTAGATCATCATTGATTTCATCATCTAGACCGATGCCGTCATCCAAATCATTGGCGACCGATACAGAACAGAATGTTATAAGTACCAAGAAAAGGCTAACCAAAAGAGTTTTAGTCATGGTAGCTGTCTCCGTTAAATTATGAACTATGGATAATTCGTAAATTAGGATGTTGTTAGAACAGTTAAGTTACGTACTTTAAACGTAACTATTCAGACCCCCTGACTTGTTAACCCTCACTCCTGGCCTTCTCGGATGGGAGAGGTAATCAATGCAAGGATTCTGAATAGTTACATTTATACGAGTTACGATTTTAGTAAATAATGCACTTGCAAATTTATCGTAAGCCTTTGTTTATTTACAAATGGTTTATATTAAACATAGAGGTCTATCAAATACCGATAGATTATTAATTTTTTGCAAGTTATTAAAATAACTTGCATTAATCAAATGACTATTAGTATGTTTTTACAATTGAAGCGGTGCTATCACTATTGCAAATAAACAAAGAACATTGTTCAGGAAAGATGCTAAATCGCTTAGATATAAAATTGAATGCATGGACAAGGATCTATTATTTTCCTGATCCCCCGATTTCAATTGAATTAACATTCCCTCCATAATTGGTAACGTTTCGGTTTTCAGTGGCATTAATAACTGTGGAATTCTTAAGTTCAACTTCTTTCACAGTAATCGTGCCAATATTCCCCCCAATATTAGTTATATTTTTATTATCCGTAGCATTGATTAAGGTCGAATTTTTAATTTCGGCATTTTTCACAATGGTTGAACCGGTATTTCCGCCGATGTTAGTAACATTTTGGTTTTTAGAGGCATTAAGAATAGTAGAGTTTTTTATTTCGGAACTCTTAATGGTGACAGAGCCCACATTGCCATTGAAGTTATTCACATTTTTGTTGATAGAGCTATTTTGGATCGTCGAGCTTTGTATTTTGGAGCCTTCGGCATACACCATAAATGTTAAGCATAACAGAATAAAAAAACCGGCAATTTTTTGAAATGATGATTTCATTGCAGCCCCTTCTTTAATGCATTTTTACTACTTGGATACCTTAAATAGGTTATCTTAAAGCAGCTATTCGAAAAAAGGGGAGTGGTTTAGAATTCAAAACTAAAGAACTCCCCCAATTATCCATATCCCTTACTTAACTTCAATTGAGCCCGTATTAGCGGTAGCTTCACCATGTGATGACGCTGTTGCGCTATTAGTTACATTTTGGTTTTTTGAAGAATTACTGATCGTTGAGTTTTTTACTTCAGAATCTTTAACAGTAATTGAACCTGTATTTGCCGCTGCTACCCCTCCACTGCTTGCTGTCGCAGAATTGGTAACGTTTTTATTTTCTGATGAGTTCAGAATATTTGAGTTTTGTATTTTTGATCCTTCAGCAATAGCTGCACCAGATAGTAAAGCTGTTAGAGCGAAGGTCAGAATTGTCATAGATAATTTTTTCATGGATTACGTCCTCAGGTTTTTTTATAGTTAACTACATTAATAAACTTAGTACAATTATTGAATTTTTCAAGATAATAGAATAGAAATATTTGCACTACGGTTATCGATTAAAAATGACAGATCAACAATAATCAGCATCAGAAGTTAACTGATATGTAAGATTACTCAGCTAAGTGGCTCGGGGACTGGGCCTAGTCTGAATGGGTTGTGTCACAACGTTTGTATGTCTAGTACCCAAATCTTGAAATATATCGGATAATTTGCGCCTTTTTTTATTGCACAAGCAAAAAGTCGCATGGCTCGTCCCTTATCCCCGTTGAAACTCAATACTGAACAACAAGAACTCTTGGAAACGACAGTCGTTGCCGGGAAATTCCTCATAGCCTGATACAACGCGTCCGTATTGTGTTGTTAGCCCATGCCGGATGTAACAACAAAACGATTAGCTAGGAGACCGGATTATGTGAAGACACGGTTGGCTTTTGGCGCAAGCGTTGGTTAGCGGGCTGAGATGATTTGGATAAACTGACAGGCAAGCCAAAATTATTACGCAAGGCCATAAGTGAATTACTGGCAGACAGACCTCGCTCTGGAAATCCTGGTCTCTTTACGGCGGAGCAAATCTGCCGACTTTTGGCGGTGGCGTGTGAAACACCACCGGAGCATCTCAGTCATTGGACACGGCAGGAACTGGCTAGAACTTTGGTAGAACGAGGTATCGTAGAACACATATCAGCCAGCAGTGTTGGGCGTTTTTTATACCCACAGACGGGGCACTAGAAATCAGGGGGATTTAAAACCCCACCGGGTCAAATATTGGCTGAATCACGAAGTCGAGGATGAAGCGACTTTTCGACAAGAAGTCAGAACCGTATGTAAACTTTATCATCAAGCTCAGGAACTGCACGAAGCAGGTATTCTGTGGTCAGCGTTGACGAAAAAACCTGCATCCAGGCACTGGAGCGAATCCATCCCGACCATGCGATGTCCAAAGGTAAACTGGAACTGCATGAGTTCGAGTACGCCCGGCATGGGATGCAAGCGCTGATCGCCAGCTTTGAAGTGACCACAGACAAAGTCATTAGCCCTACGCTCGGAGAGACGCGTACCGAAAAAGACTTTGGGGCTCATATCCGTGCAACGGTATCGATCGACCCCGATGCGGAATGGATTTATGTCGCCGACCAACTTAACACATATAAATCAACCTCGCTGGTGGAATGTGTAGCGGAACTGTGTGGCCTCGCAACCGAACTGGGTGAGAAAGGCAGGTCGGGTATTCTGCAGAACATGGCTACCCGTACTGAGTTCTTGCAAAATACTGAACATCGTATCCGCTTTGTATATACTCCTAAACATTGTTCATGGCTCAATCAAGTCGAAATCTGGTTCGGCATTCTGAGACGTCGACTTCTCAAGCGCGGTAGCTTTACTTCAGCTGAAATTTTGAGCCAACGTATACTAGCTTTTATTGAGTTCTTCAGCGAAAGCCGTTCCGCTGGACTTACATTGGCAGGCCGTTGCTGGTAAAGGTTATCGGATATATTTCGGAAGCTGGGTATTAGAGCAAGGGATGGTCGGCGAGAGTGAATTCAAAGAAATTTTAGAACGACTAGCTTAAGCCGCTAGTTACTCAGTACCTATAGAAGAAGAAAGCCAGGACTCCGATTCGATTGATCTATGGTGAGTAGCGGAGATCTCCCCTCATCTGTTGATAGGTCGATATATAGCTTTGCAAAATGCACAAAAAGATTTTAGCTTAATCTTAATATTAAACTGAAATGCACACTTTATTGCGTCCAGAGTTTTTAGCTTTGTATAAGCCCTGATCTGCCAAATTAAGTAACAGATCTAAGCTGTCATCGGCAAAGTTCAGCGAACTAATGCCAATTGATACGGTAAACTGTAATGACAAACCTGCTTCAAGAGGTACCGTGGCGTCTGCAATTTGTATTCTTAAGCGTTCAGCCACATCTATTGCGAGTTCTATCTCAGTTTCCGGTAAGAGGATTGTGAACTCTTCGCCACCAATGCGGCCTATGATGTCAACTTCGCGCAGGGTATGCAAACAAACGTCAACCAGCTTCTTAAGGACGTGATCACCAATTTTATGACCATGGGCATCATTAATGTGCTTAAAAAAATCGATGTCCATCATAAAAAGGGAAAGTGGTTTGTTATAACGTTTTGCTCGATATAATTCAGTTTCTGCTAATTCCATGAAATGTCGACGATTATTAGCACCGGTAAGATAGTCGATATGCGCTTGCCGCTGTAGTTCAAGTTCAAGATTTTTACGTTCGGTAATATCGCTATGAGTCCCACTCATCCGAATAGGCTTGCCATTTTCATCGCGTTGCATAATTTTGGCTTGGTCTAGTATCCATCGGATACTACCATCTTTGTGCAGCATACGATATTGAGCTCTATGGATGGAAGATTCTCCTTCCAGTACTGCATTAATCGACTGCCAGGCGCTTTCCCTATCATCAGGATAAATAAAATCCGTCCATTGTTGGGTGGTATGTAGTATTTCTTCATAGCTGTAGCCAAGCATGTTTGCCCAACGAGCATTTCGTTCGACTTTCCCCGTGGTGATATTCCAGTCCCAAAAACCTAATTCTGAACCTTCTAAGACAAATCGATATAGTTCTTCACTCATTCCAAGCTTTTCTTCCATAATTTTTCGCTCGGTAATATCAACAGCAGATGGAAGTAGCCCAGTGATTTTTCCATCTGAATTGAATATCGGTGAAAGTTGAAAGTCGATGTAAATGAACTCATTGCCCATCTTCACTATTTCATCATAGCGGCTTGATTGTCCTTGGTTTGCTGCTTCGATTGCTTTCAATAGCCTTGAGCGAACCTGTACGTCATAAGACCACCACTGCGCATCAACAAAATATTTACCTATAACGTCTTCTCGTCTATATCCTCCTCGAAAAAGCGGGGCGTGGTTAACTTCAAGCACAACGCCCTTGACATCTAATAAGGCAACGTAGGTAAACAGATTATCGAGTATAATTTTGAAATGATAGATATTGTTGGCTAAATCGTGCTCAGATTTTTTGCGCTTAGTTATTTCCTGATGAAGACGAATGAACCAATAGCCGAATAACAGCAATACTCCCATTAAGAGAGCCGCATATTTGAACAACGTTTCGGTTTTGATACCTTGTTCGATTTTTAAGCCAAGCCAACGATTAAAAATTGTTTCAGACTCCTCTTTAGATATCGACTTCATAGTCTTTTCTACAATAGAGGTTAGTAGTGGGGTCGATTGATTAATAGCAATGCGATATTGACTGTCGTATTCTGTTTGCCCGGTAAAACGTAAGCTAAATAAAGCACCTTTTCTAATAAAATAATTAGCGGTACCGGCATCACCCACATAAGCATCTACCGCACCACTTACTACCAAATCCAACGCTTTGAGCGTATCGGCAGCGGGTACAACCTGAATATTCGGATGATTGTTCTGCATAAATTCTTGCATGAAATAATCTTTTTCTACTGAGACACGTTTGTTGCTGAGTTGATTCAGGCTGCCGATATAATTTCCTTGGCCGTTATCGATAATAACAATATGTGTAGATTTGTAGGGCTCAGTAAAGTTAAGAAATTTTGAACGTTCTGGCGTCTTGTTGACGCATGACAACATATCTAGTTCTCCTCGTTTGGCCATTTCAAGAATATCCGCCCAGGGACGATCATGAATAATGTTGAATTTCACACCCAGTTTCTTTTCTATTAACCCCATGTATTCAGCAACTGGGCCTACGTATCGATTGTGTTCATCTATCCATTCGTAGGGTGGAAAGTCCCGTGTGACGCCAACTCGGATAATCGGATGTGCTTGCAACCATAGCTTTTCTTCTGATGTAAGCTCGAATAGTTGCTGGGCAGGAACTTGATGCGTTATTTTTTCAATTGACGTCTTTAGTGGCATGGATTCTTTTAGTTGGGAGTCGTTAGACACAACCGCATAAGCAAATCCTGTCGGAATGATCAGTAGCATGATCAGCAAAAATATGCGTGAAAATTGATTCATTGTGGGAGGTTATGGATTAGATCAGTGGGAAACTAAGCATGGATCATTGACCTATTTTGATGGATTCTACAGTTTGGCAATATGGCCTGATGGAATTGATAAAAGCGCTAATTTTTCTCTGCTGGGATATTCAATTAGCAAATTTAAAAAGGGCAAATGGATTGGTTTTTTGATTGCCAAAAAAATCTAAAAATGAAGAATAGGGACTTTATACTTTGAATTTACCCACCAGGGTTTTAAGTTCATTTGAAAAATCAACTAATTCCATGCAGACATGATCTAAAGAGTTAACGCCAAGGGTATTTTCAGAAGCGATTTGCGCAATTTGCTGGATGTGCTTGAGAATTTGGTCGGCGACGATACTTTGCTGATGGCTAGCATTGGCAATTTGGGCATTCAGACTATTAATATCCACAACCGAATGAGAAATAGAATTAAAAGCTTCGCTGGTGTTAGATGCCTGCTGAACGCCTTGTTGCGCATGTTCTTGCCCGTCTCTCATCACCTTAACGGCAGTTTGGGATTGACTTTGCAATTCTTGAATCATTTTTTGAATGTCTTGAGTGGATTGTTGTGTC